>CALXJR010000074.1 GCA_944388675.1 uncultured Clostridia bacterium | reverse complement strand
AGATACTACAATTTTAACATATTAAACAAAAAAACAAAAGTAGAATGTATAAAATTAGAAAAAATACCAATAATATTAGAAAATATATTTTAAGGAAGGTACTATGAAAAAGAATTTAATTAAAAATTTAATTTCAATTATTTTATTATTTGCTGTTTCTATATCTGCTTTACTTTTAATTAAAGAGTTGTTTTCAAGCACAGCAGAGGCTGCAAGTAATTCTGGAACAACATCAGATGTGCAACTTTTGGCAAGAGCTATTAATGGTGAGGCAAGAGGAGAGCCTTATGAAGGACAAGTAGCAGTTGGAGCAGTTATTCTAAATAGAGTAAAATCATCTCAATTTCCAAATACAATAGCAGGTGTAATTTACGAACCAGGAGCATTTACAGCTGTTGCAGATGGTCAAATTAATGTACCAATTGCAGAGAGTTCTACAGTTGTAAAAGCAGCAAGAGATGCATTAAATGGCTGGGATCCAACGGGTGGAGCTATATATTATTTTAACCCAGATACAGCAACAAATTCGTGGATTTGGTCAAGACCTTTAATTAAAACAATTGGAAAACATAGATTTTGTAAATAATGGAGGGATTTATTTTGAGTAAAGTTAAAAATTGGAAAGAAAATTTAAGTAATAAAACTTCATATATCATAATAGCAATAGTCATTGCTGTGGCTCTGGTTGGAGCTCTTGCATATTATGCATATAAAGAAACTAGACAATATATAACTGCAACAGAAAATAAATATAATATGTCATTTTTTGAGTTAGTAGATTATGTACAAAATGTAGAAACATATTTGGCAAAAGCATTAATATCAACATCTCCAGAACACGGAGCAGAAACACTAACAAATGTATGGAGAGAAGCGAGCATTGCACAAAGCTGTTTAGCACAATTACCAATAAGTAGTCATGAACTAGAAAACACATCGAAATTTTTAAACCAAGTAAGTGATTATAGCTATTCACTATCTAGAAAAAATATAGATGGAGAAAGTTTAACACAAGATGATCTAAATAATTTAAAAGAGCTACACACATATAGTGTAGATCTCGAAAACACCTTAAACCAGCTATCTGTAGATTTAAACGCAGGTAGAATCAAATGGGGAGAACTAACAAATAAAGGAACAAATGCATTTGCAACACAAGTAAGCAGTATAACAAGTGATAGTTTTTCAAGCCTAGAAGAAAATTTCCATGAATATTCAGGACTAATTTATGATGGGGCATTTTCAGAACACATGACATCAACAGAGAAAAAAGGTATAACAGGAGATGACATAGATGAAGAACAGGCAAAACAAAAAGTACAAGACTTTTACGGAGCAGATAAAATAGAAGAAATAACATCAAATGGTTATTCAGAAAACTCAGAAATTTCTTGTTTTGACTTCAATGTAAAAATGAAGGACAGCGACAATATAGCAAGTATATCAATCTCTAAAAAAGGTGGACATGTAATATTTGCAAATTACAATAAAGAAGTAAACACAGAAGTAATATCACAAGAAGAAGCAGACAGAATAGGAAAAGAATTTTTAGAAAACCATGGTTACACAAACATGAAAGAAACATATTATTTAAAACAAAGTGGAATAGTCACAATAAACTATGCATATGAACAAACAACAGCAAGTGGACAAAGTGTGGTAATGTATCCAGACTTAATAAAATTAAAAGTTGCATTAGACGATGGAAGCGTTCTTGGAATAGAAACAACAGGATACTTAAACTCACATACAGAAAGAACAATACCAGACAATATAATCTCAAAAGAACAAGCAAAAACAAACTTAAACAAAGAATTACAAATTCAAAGCGAAAACTTGACAGTAATACCAACAGAATGGAAAACAGAAGTACTATGTTGGGAATTTAAAGGAACAGTCGATGATAACCAATTCTTAGTATATATAAATGCAGAAACAGGTGAAGAAGAAGACATTCTAGTAATAGTAAACACTCCAGAAGGAACATTAACCCATTAATTGCCTGTAATTGCCATTAGTTACCAGTAGTTGCTATTGGTTGCCGTTAGCTACCAGTAATTACTAGTATTAAAAAACGACAATTAAGCAAAATAATAATAAATTATTTCAATTCGCTGTTTTTGGGGATGTTTTTGGGGACACCTTCCGAAAACAGGGCCAAAATTTATAACTTTTTTAGAGAAAAAATCCGAAAAGCCTACTGAAAACGGAGATTCACTCCATACCTGTTTTTGGGGACACGTTCCAAAAACAGGATAAAAAAGGAAGCTGTTAATTGAAATAATTTTATATTAATCAATTAGGAGGTAACCTAATATGACTAAAAGAAGCATAATGTCAGAAAATTTAAAAGAAGAAATAGCAAGAGAATTAGGGGTTTATGAACAGGTAAAAAAAGATGGAGGATGGGAAAACGTACCTTCAAAAACATGTGGTAACATGGTTTCAAAAGCAATAGAAATAGCAAACAGAAATACAAAATAGTTATAAGAACTCTAGATTTTAGAATTATCTAAAATCTAGAGATTTTTATTGTATAAAGTATTTTTGTTAACATACATAATAAGTAGGGATTTATTTTTTAATTTTACAAAATATTACTATATTATAGTTTAAAAATATGTTTTAAAAAACAAAAACAATTTAATAAAAGAAAAATTAGATTTAATTAAGATATTTGAGTAATGTGTCCCTAAAAGCTTCTTTTAGGTGCTTAAGTAACACGTCCCCGAAAGCATCTTTTAGGTGCTTAAGTAACACGTCCCCAAAAGCATCGTTTGGGTGTTTAAGTGACACGTCCCCAAAAACACCCATAAACATCCTAAAATTTCTGGTTGCAAAAAGAAAACTTGTGGCATATAATAGTAACAAAATTTGAAGTTTAAAGTTAATAAAAATTAATAATGTGAAGTCAAGGAGGCACAGATAGTGAGTTTGAATTTTAGTTTTACAGTAGAAAATATATTACAAGTAACTGGTGGAATGCTTGCATATGGAGATCAAAATACAGTATGTGAGAATTTTTGCAAAAATACTAAAGAGATTACTAATGATGATGTTTACATAGGAATTAAGGGAGAAAAATTTGATGGAAGTAAATTCTACCAAGAAGCGTTTGAAAATGGTGCTAAAGGTGCAATTATCAACAAGGTGGATGGATTAGAAACAAAACGCGTAGATGGAAAATTTTTAATCCAAGTTGATGATACTATTGAAGCTATAGCAAAACTTGCAAAATTTAAAAGAGAGCAATATAGCATTCCAGTTATTGCTGTTACTGGAAGTGTTGGTAAAACTAGTACAAAAGATATTATTTACAGTGTTGTGTCACAAAAATATAAAACTTTAAAAACACAAGGAAATATGAATAATCATATTGGACTTCCTATGACAATCTTAAAGCTTAAAGACCACGAGGCATTAGTTGTTGAAATGGGTATGAATCATTTTGGAGAGATTAGTAAATTGACTAATATTGCAAAGCCTACTATTGCTGTAATAACCAATGTTGGAACAGCACATATTGGAAATTTAGGTTCTAGAGAGAATATATTAAAAGCAAAGCTTGAAATATTGGAAGGTCTTCAAAAAGGTGGTTATTTAATAATTAATAATGATAATGATTTGTTGAACAAATGGCAAAAGGAAAATAAAGAATATAATGTAATTACTTTTGGAATTGAAAATGATAGCAAATATTTAGCAAGAAACATAGAATATACAACAAGTGGTAGTAAATATGAATTAATAAAAAATGGTGAAAAAGAGGACGAAATTTGTGTGCCTGTCGGTGGAGAGGCTTTTGTATATAATAGTTTAGCTGGAATATGTGTTGGAGAATTATTAAATATTCCTATAGAGAAGATAAAGCAAGGTATACAAAAATTTGAGCTTTCTAAAATGCGATTAGATGTAGAAAAAACACAGGAAGGCTATACAATAATAAATGATTGCTATAATGCAAATTACGATTCTATGAAATCTGCAATAGAGTTTTTAAAAAATTCAGAAGGGAAAAGAAAGATTGCTGTATTAGGTGATATGTTAGAGCTTGGAGAGTATTCTCAAGAATTGCATAAAGAAGTTGGCAAAATTGTAGCTCAAAATAAAATTAATATTTTAATAACAGTAGGTAAAGAAGCTAAAAACATTGCCAAAACTGCTAAAGAGAATGGTGTAGAACATGTATATTGCTTTGATAATAACAAGGATGCAATAGAGAAAATTAAAAAAATTTTAGCTGTAGATGATGTTGCATTAGTAAAAGCTTCAAATTCAATGAACTTTAAAGAAATTGTTTCAGCATTATTATAACATATTTCTGAACCCCTTAAACATATAAAACAGTAAATACAGCTTGCTAATATTAATTTAGGAGGAATGAGATTATGAGTAAAATAAAACTTGGTGTGATATTTGGAGGCCAATCAACAGAACATGATGTTTCTATAGTTTCAGGAAGTTCTGTAATTAAAAATTTAGATAAAAACAAATATGAGATATACCCAATTTACATATCTAAAGATGGTATATGGTATCATTATACAAAAGATATAAATAAAATAGAAATTTTTAATATAGGCGAACAACCTAAAGAAATTGAAAGAATTTCTAATGAAATGGAAATTTTAAAAAAACAAGATGTAATATTCCCAGTATTACATGGTTTATATGGAGAAGACGGAACAATACAAGGACTTTTAGAGCTATTAAAAATTCCATATGTTGGTTGCAAAGTTTTAACATCAAGTGTTTGTATGGATAAGGTTTATGCTAAAATGATATTTGAAAAAGCAAAGATTAAACAAGCAAAATACATAGTTATTAATACTACTAATGAGGGAAACAAATATATTTATGTAAACGAAAACTTGAATTATGTAAATTTACAAATTGATGAGATATGTAAAAAGGTAGAAGAAAAGCTTTGCTATCCAGTATTTGTAAAACCTTCAAATTCAGGCTCGTCCGTAGGTGTTAATAAAGCAGAAACAAAGGAAGAATTAATAAATTCTATTAAAATAGCTGGAAGGTATGATAAAGAAATACTTATAGAAGAAGGCATTAATGGAAAAGAAATAGAGTGTGCTGTTTTAGGAGTGGATAATCCAGAGGCTTCATGCGTTGGTCAAATATTATCTGCAGATGAGTTTTATGATTATGATTCTAAATACAAAAATGCTGAATCAAGAACAATTATTCCTGCAGACATAGACAAACAAACAGAAGAAACTATAAGGTCAATAGCAGTAAAAGCTTTTAAAGCAGTAAGAGGAACAGGTCTTGCAAGAGTAGATTTCTTTGTAGATAAGAAAACAAATGAGATTTATTTAAATGAAATAAATACAATGCCAGGCTTTACAACTATAAGTATGTATCCTAAATTATGGGAACACTGCCATTTAGATTATAAAGACCTATTAGATAAATTAATTGACTTAGCATTAAAAGGCTGAAAAATATTTTCAGCCTAAATATTTTATGAGGTGATAAAAAATGGAACTAATTGAACAAATAAAAAATGATTTAAAACAAAATTTATCAGAAAGAAGATATGAACATTCAATTGGTGTTATGGAAATGTGTGGTGAGCTTGCAAAAATTTATAATGTAGATGTTGATACAGCAATGCTTGCAGGGATTCTTCATGATAATGCAAAAGAGATGAGTCCTGAAGAATTAATTAAATATGTAGATGATAATAATATCAATATAACAGAAGTAGAAAGAATAAATACAAAAGTTTTACATGGAAAAGTAGGAGCTGACATTGCAAAGAAAAAATATGGAGTAAGCAAGCAAGTTCAGCAAGCTATAGAATATCATACAACAACAAATCCTAATATGACAACTCTAGATAAAATAGTTTATGTGTCAGATAAAATAGAGTTAACTAGAAAATCAGACACTTATGATATAGAAGAGGAAAGAAAACTTGCTAAAACAGATCTAGACTCTGCAGTAATTTTAATAATTAATTCAAATATTAAAAGCTTAATAGAAAAGGACAAGCTTATTAGCCCGGAAAGCATTGAAACAAGAAATAAACTAATGATAGAAAAAATAAAATCTAATAACAATTAAATTTTATTTTATATGTGATAACAAAGAATAAGTAATAGTTAATTTACTAAAAATTTAATATAATGAAGAAAATTTATATATTTTATATTTATATATTCCAAAGGCAAAAAATATATGATATAATCTAGCTACCGTGATGGGAGGATGTTAAATGATTTTTAAAGACTATTATAAAATGTTAGGATTGGATACAAATAAAGTGAAAATGGATGAAATTAAAACAGCATATAGAGAGCAGGCTAAAAAATATCATCCAGATGTAAATATAGGAGATAAAAATGCTGAAGATAGAATTAAGGATATAAATGAAGCATATAATATATTGTCTAATCCAGTTACAAGAAAAAAATATGATAGAATGTGGAATTCTCGTATAGGAAAAAGAAAAGCAAAATTAAATAGAGAGCAAAACAGAAAAGATAATGTTTCTCCTAAAGGAGAAATTCTAAGAATATTATTTGGAAAACAAGAAGAGAATTTAACAAATACTAGTAGTAAAGCTAAAAAAGTACATGAAAAAATACCTGTTCAAGGAGAAAATGTCGAAACTGAGATTCCAATTACATTAGAGAATGCATTTTTTGGTGCAAAAAAAGATATTTCTTTAAGAACTGTAAATGGAAAAATGAAAAAATTTGAAATTTCTATTCCTGCAGGAATAAGAGATGGTGAAAAATTAAGACTAATAGGTCAAGGCTTGCCAGGCGAAAATGGAGGAAAAAATGGAGATCTATTAATAAAAGTAAATATTAATAAAGATAATAAAATAAAATTAATAGGTGATGACATTTATACTGAAGTTTATGTTACTCCATGGGAGGCTGTACTAGGCACGAAAATAAATATTGAACTATTAGGTGAAACAATAGGAGTATATATTCCTCAAGGAACAACAACAGGAGAAGAAGTTAAAATATTAGGAAAAGGGTACAAAAATTCAAAAGGAGGGAGAGGTAATCTTATAATAACTGTTAAAATAATGCTTTCTAAAGTGATTCCAAAGCAAGAACTTGAATTATATAAAAAGCTTGCTAAAATTTCTAAGTTTAATCCGAGAAAAGAATATAGGTAAATGCATATTTACAAGTGATTAACATAAAAACTAAAACTATTGACATATATTGTAGAATACTGTATAATTATAATGTATGCAGAAGACAAAATATGAAAATAGAATTTCATATAGAAAGAGGTGTGAAAATGGAGCCAGTACAAGGAAAGCACTTTAGTATAACTGATCCGCAAAATGTAAATACTGTCATATATCAAATTAAGGAAACGGAAAAAGAATTTCAAGACATGAATTCACCTAAGTTTACACTTGAAAGATTAAAATGTAGACAAGAATTCGTAGGACAAAATAAAAAGAAGACTTTTTTTGTTGATGCACCAAAGAATGACGGAAACCAACTTGTAATTCTATCATTTGGACAAGATAGAGTTGTAGTTAATATGGGTATATTAAATAGAAACGAAGTAAAGATATCTAGAAAACCAGTTCCAATAAAGTTTGATACATTATATTATGATAAAGAAACTGAGTATAAAGAAATTCAATACACACCTGATATGAAAAGACCAATTACAATAATAGACCCAGAAACAACCGAAGAGGTTAAACCAGTTTTATATTATGACAAGGAAACTAATGAAGTAAAAGGAAAATGTAAGTTAAAACCATATAAATCTTATTTCGCATTCGAGATAAGAGAAGATAAAAAATAAGGGAGGACGTAAATGAGTGTTTTAGGAACAGAATCTACAAATGGAGGTTCAAGAAAAAAATTTAAATTTGTTGG
>CALXJR010000073.1 GCA_944388675.1 uncultured Clostridia bacterium | reverse complement strand
TATATATTAGATGAAATAATGTTAAAACAAATTGCAGAACCAAGAAAAGAATTATCTAAATATGCACCAAGAATAATTACAACAACAATAAATGTAGACAAAATAAAAGATGTAATAGGACCTGGTGGAAAAATGATAAATAAAATCATTGATGAAACAGGTGTTAAGATAGATATAGAAGATGATGGCAGAGTTTGCATATATTCTCATGATGCTGAAAATGGACAAAAAGCTTTAAAAATGATAGAAGATATTGCAAAAGATGTAGAAGTTGGTGCAATTTACGATGGCAAAGTAGTTAGAATAATGCCATTTGGTGCATTTGTAGATATTGGAGGAGGAAAAGAAGGACTACTTCATATCTCAAAAATATCTCATAAAAGAATAGATAAAGTAGAAGATGTTCTTGCAGTTGGAGATGAAATAAAAGTTAAAGTTCATGATATAGATGACCAAGACAGAATAAATCTAACTATGAAAGACTTAGAAAACAACAAAGAAAATAAAGAAGAAAACAAAGAGTAATAATTATTAGACAATATTTGATAAAATTTGCAATATAAATTATATAGTAGTATAATATAAACGTAATTATTAGTTTTGCAGTTATTGTAAATTAAAAACAATAACTGTAAAAACAAAACTATTTATAGATAAAATATCTAAAGGAAGGAAAATATGAAGTATTTATATCTTTTACAGCAAGCAATGGTATGGATTTTAACCATATATTGGCTTTATCAATTAATAGTAAGTCTATGTTCATTAGTTAAACTTAAAGACAAACCTTTAATTGAAAATAAAAATCATAAATTTATGGCAATATTACCAGCACATAATGAAGAAAATGTTATTGTAAATTTAATAGATAGTTTAAAGAAGCAAGATTATCCAAAAGAATTACTAGATATTTATGTTATTGCAGATAATTGTACTGATAATACTGCAAAACTTGCAAAAGAAGCAGGTGCAATTGTTGTTGAAAGACATGAAGAAGATCCTGCAAAACAAACAAAAGGTGCAGCTCTTCAATGGTTCTTGAAACAAAAAATAGAAGAAGATGCAGATTATGATGCATTTTGTGTATTTGATGCAGACAATATTGTTGATAAAAACTTCTTTAAAGCAATGAATAAAAAGCTATGCCAAGGAGAAGAAGTAGTTCAAGGATACAGAGATATAAAAAATCCATCAGATAGTTGGGTTTCAGCAGGTTATGCAATATTCTACTGGACAATGAACAGATTTTATCATTTAGCTAGATACAACTTAGGATTATCACCATTAATAAATGGTACAGGATTTATGGTAAAATTTGATGTAATAAAACCAACAGGCTGGAATACAAAAACTCTTACTGAGGATATAGAATTTTCATTAAAAAGAATAATACAAGGTAAAAAACTAGGTTGGGCAACAGACGCAATAGTATATGATGAACAACCTGTAGGATTTAAACAATCATGGTCACAAAGATCAAGATGGACAATAGGTCATATTCAATGTTTACATGAATACACAAAACCACTTGCAGGAGCAGTAAGGAAAAACAAAACAATGATGAACTTTGATGGACTATTATACATGCTTGGTAGTATACCAATGTTTGTAATGACTATTTTATTAGTTATATTAAACTTTGTAATGTATATATTAGGTGGAATGAGTGTAACAGACTTATTAATAAACTGCATAAGATATATACTTCCAACATTCTTCTTACCAATATTTGTTGGAATAGTAATCATGTTAATAGACAAGAAACCAATAAGACCAATGATAAAAGGATTATTACTATATCCATTATTCTTAGGTTCTTGGTTATTAATAAACTTCAAGTGTCTATTCGTAAGAAATACAAAATGGGAAAAAATAGAGCATGTAAGAGATATAAAAATAAAAGATGTAGCTTAAAGATGTTTTTGGGGCTGTTTTTGGGGACACCTTCCGAAAACAGGTTATTTAGAAAAACCACTTATTGCAATGAGAACAAGTAAATATATTTGGAAAAAGCTTATACTACATGTGAGTTTAAGCTTTTTTTTTACTATTTTTTTCAACCTGTTTTCGGAAGGTGTCCCCAAAAACATAAAAAAATCTTGTAACAATATAGTTCATATGATATAACTTGTAAAGAAGATAGGAGATAAAGATGAAAATTGAAACAAGATTATCATTGAATAACTTAAGGAGTAATATAAAAAGAACAATATTTACTATAATATCAATAGCTTTATGTACATTCCTTATATTGACTACTCTAATTATAATATCTAGTATTAGAAATGGTATTACAGAGAGTACAAACATACAATATAATGATTATCATTTTATTATAAAAAATATAAATTCAGACGAATTTAATAAAATAAAAGACAAAGAATATATTGATAAAATTTACATACAAGAAAATAATTTAGAGACATTAAAAGAATTAAGCAATTCAGATGATCCTTATAAAAATACCAATAGCATTAACATTTATATAAAATATAAAAATGTAAATGAGACATATAAAAATTCTACAGACATAGTACAAACATTAGATTATTCGTTAATAGATGCAGAAACAAACTGTAAGTTTAATGATAAATTACTTACTGTATATGGGCTTATGGGAGCAAATTTATCTTATGCAGATTCAACACATACAAACATTATTTATAAAAATGTATTAAATCTATCATATGTAATAAATATAATGATAGTTCTAATATTACTAGTATTTTCAATCTTATTCATAATTATATTATATAATGCCTTTTTAGTCTCAATTAATGAAAGAAAACAAGAATATGCTATATTAAATAGTGTAGGAGGAACTGAAGGTCAAATATTAAAAATGATATTTTGCGAAGCAACGATTATGGCAATAATAGGAATTATTATTGGGGTTATTCTTTCTTATTTTTCATCAAACATCATACTGCAAATGTTGAATAACATATTAATATCAACTACATTTAATTTTAAATTAGTAATAAATGCAAAATATCTATTTTTAGCATTTGCAATTATTATATTTAATATTTATATATCTGCAATTATTCCTAGCATAAATGCAAGTAGTACAACTGTAATTGAAAATTTAAGAAATAACAAACAAATAAAAAACAAAAAAGTACATACATTAAATAATATTCCAATAGAAGCAAGACTTGCTTTAATAAACTTAAAAAGAAATAAAAATAAATACAAAGTTATAACTATTTTACTAGTAATATGTATGACAGCTTTTTTAAGTGTTAGTACATATATAAATTATGAAAAAGCAACGGCAAATTTAGTAACTAACTATGATGTAGATGCAGAATTAAGATTAGATTTGGCTTCAAATATAGATTATAAGAAAATACTTAACAGCTATAGTCAAAAAATTGAAACAATTGAGTATAAAAAAATGGGAATTTATGTTTTAGTAGAACCTACAGATGCATTAATAACCAATAATAATGTTACTACATATTCAAACAACAATAAAAGTATACAGATAGTATTAATAGGCTTAGAAGATAAAATATATAATGACTATATAAACGAAATAAATGCAGATTATGGAGATTATATAATTTATAACAATATAATGATAGGTGAAGAGAAAGATGAAATTTCATATATGTACACTCATGCGTTTAATACAAATAATTTAGATTTTTCAATTATAGATAATAGCCTTAATAATACAGAGTATAGGATAATTGATGATATTAATGGAAAATATGTACTTACAGATACTCTTTTAGAAGGATTTAAAGAAATTAATAATGAATATCATGTTCCAACTATTTTTGTTAATTTAAATACATTTTATAAAATTGCAAAAAGTGTAGATGATTATACTCTCGAAAATAAAAGCAGTTTACCAACATGGATGTCAACAGATATGAAAGAACCAATATGCATTAAAGTAAAATGTGATAACATAATAGAATTTTCAAACTATATAGAAGATATAAAAGAAAAGCAAAACATTAATATTTATACTGATTATTATTCTTTAGAGAATCAAGAAAAAATTATATATATTGAAATTTTACAATTATTACTTAGAATAGTTATTATAACAATTATTCTAATAGGAATTATAAGTGCTATAAATATAATAAATGCAAGTTTATGTGAGAGAAAACAAGAATTTAAAGTGTTGTCTAGTCTAGGTGCTACCAAAGAAAACATAAATAAAATTTTAGTTTATGAATGTATTTATATGTTTTTAAAAGCTATTTTGATTTCAATAGTTTTATCAATACCTATATTGTATATAATTATAAAAAATATAGAAAATATAATTATTTTAAATAAACTATTAATACCATGGGGAAGCATTGCAATATTTATTATAGGATTATTTATAATATCTATATGTGTAACATTATGTTCAACTCGAGTTATAAAAGAAGATAAAGAATAAAAAACAATTTTCTATTTAGTATCAGAGCTTATAAATTTTAAGAAAGGAAAACGGTGTTAGTGGTCTGAATCTAACATTCATTAGGAACGATGAATATTTTTAAAGTAGAAAATGTAAGTAAAGTTTTTGGAAAAGGTGAAGCAAAAGTTGTAGCTTTAGATAATATATCATTAGAAATAGAAGAAGGAGAATTTATAGCAATAATTGGTCCATCAGGAAGCGGAAAATCAACACTTTTGCACATAATGGCAGGGCTAGAAAAACCAACTAGTGGAGACATATATTTTTATGGTAAAAATATGAATGAAATGAGCAAAAAGGAATTGACTATATTAAGAAGAGAAAAAATAGGAATTATTTATCAGTTTTATAATTTAATTCCTAACTTAAATGTAGAAGAAAACATATTATTGCCAATTGAATTTGATAGACAAAAAGTTGATAAAGAAAAATTAAAAAATATAATGAAATTTTTAAACATTGAAAATCGAAAAACTCATTTACCAAATGAGTTATCTGGAGGACAACAACAGAAAGTAGCTATAGGGAGAGCTTTAATGATAAACCCTAAAATTATTCTTGCAGATGAGCCAACGGGAAATTTAGACACAAAATCTAGTAATGAAATTATAAATCTACTTAAAGAAGCCAATAAAAAATTAAAACAAACAATTATAATAATAACACATAATTTAGAAATTGCAAAACTAGCAGATAGAATAATAAAAATAGAAGATGGAAAAATAAATTTGAATTAAAAAATCCTGTTTTTGGGGACACCTTCCGAAAACAGGTTATTTGGAAAATCCTCTCATTTCAATGGAAACAAGTATACTAATTAGAAAAAGATATGCTATTTAGACATTTTTTCATCCTGTTTTCGGAAGGTGTCCCCAAAAACAGGATTGTAAATTATTTGTGAAAATTAGCACTCTTTACTTGACTTTGCTAAAATGAAGAACTATAATACAATTTAGCGAATATGAAAGCTGAGATAAGAAAGGAAGGATTGTTAATGGAAACAAAGCAATTTAAAGCTGAGTCTAAAAGATTATTAGATTTAATGATTAATTCAATTTACACAAATAAAGAAATATTTTTAAGGGAGCTTATATCAAATGCAAGTGATGCAATAGATAAATTATATTTTCGTTCACTTACAGAGAAAGATGTTAAAGTAAATAGGGAAGATTTTGAAATTAGAATAACTCCAGATAAAGAAAAAAGAACTCTTACAATAGAAGATAATGGTTGTGGAATGAATAAAAAAGAGTTAGAAGAAAATCTAGGAACAATTGCTCAAAGTGGTTCTTTTGCATTTAAACAAAAGGAAGATAATAAAAATGATGATATAAATATAATTGGACAATTTGGTGTTGGATTTTATTCTGCATTTATGGTTTCTTCTAAAGTTAGAGTTGAGAGCAAGGCTTATGGTGCAGAAAAAGCCTATGCTTGGGAGTCTTCCGGAGCAGATGGTTATACAATAGATGAAATTGAGAAAGATAAATATGGTACAAAAATTATATTAACTTTAAAAGAAGATACAGATGATGAAAAATATAGTGATTATTTAGCTGAATATAAATTGGAAGAATTAGTTAGAAAATATTCTGATTATATTCGTTACCCAATTAAGATGGAAGTAGAGCATGAAAAGCCAGTAAAATCTGAAGATGGAAAAGAAGAAAAATACGAAAAAGTAAGATATGATGAAACATTAAATAGTATGATTCCTATTTGGAAAAAGAATAAAGCTGATGTAACAGAAGATGATTATAATAACTTTTATCAAGAAAAGTTTTCAGATTATCAAAAACCATTAAAAACTATACGTACTTCAGTAGAAGGAGATGTAAGCTATACAGCACTTCTTTATATACCATCACATATGCCATATGATTATTACACAAAAGAATTTAAGAAAGGCTTGCAACTATACTCAAATGGTGTATTAATAATGGATAAGTGTGAAGACTTATTACCAGACTATTTTGGATTTGTAAGAGGATTAGTAGATAGTCCTGATTTATCATTAAATATCTCAAGAGAGATGCTTCAACATGATAGACAATTAAGAATAATTGCTAAAAACTTGGAGAAAAAGATTAAATCTGAATTACTAGATATGCTTCACAAAAATCGTGAAGATTACGAAAAATTCTTTACCACTTTTGGTACAACAATGAAATTTGGTGTTTATAATGATTTAGGACTAAATAAAGATAATTTAAAAGATTTATTAATGTTCTATTCTAGCACAGAAAAGAAGCTTGTAACACTTGATGAATATGTTTCTAGAATGAAGGAAGGACAAGATAAAATTTACTATGCTTGTGGTGAAACTGTGGATAAGATTGAATTATTACCACAAGTAGAAAAAGTAAAAGAAAAAGGTTATGAGATTTTATATCTAACAGAAAACATTGATGAATTTGTAGTACAAGTTTTATTAGAGCATAAAGAAAAGAAATTTGCAAATGTTTGTGCAAATGATGTAGACTTAGATACAGATGAAGAAAAAGAGGCTCTAAAAAAAGAAAATGAAGAAAACAAAGATATGTTTGAATTAATGAAAGAAGCAATAGGAGATGGAGTACAAGAAGTAAGATTTACACATAAACTTAAAAACCATCCAGTATGTTTAACAAGCAGTGGAGCACTTTCTGTAGAAATGGAAAAGGTTTTAAACTCAATGCCAAATGACCAAAAAGTAAAAGCACAAACAATACTAGAAATAAATGATTCACATGAAATTGCAAACAAGATAAAAGACTTATTCAAAACAGACAAAGAAGAATTAAAGAAATATAGCAAAATACTATATGCACAAGCAAAACTAATAGAAGGACTAACAATAGATAATCCTACAGAAATTAGCAATTTAGTATGTGAAATAATAGCAAAATAAATTATAAA
Organism: uncultured Clostridia bacterium; assembly: GCA_944388675.1. Lineage (GTDB taxonomy): Bacteria > Bacillota > Clostridia > TANB77 > CAG-508 > CAG-245. The sequence goes on along the minus strand of CALXJR010000073.1, from coordinate 573 downwards.
AATATATAAATTTCCTTATTAATAATAGAATATTAAGAAGAACTATTTTTATTATAACAAATACAAATTTGTTAAAACAAAAATAGTTCTTTTCAATTTATCTAAATATATTATTCTTCAAAAACAAGAAACTAATCATTTATTTTAGGATATAATCCAAGACAGATTAATCCTGATATACCAACTAAAGAATAAATAATTCTGCTAACTACACTCATTGATCCAAAAATAGTTGCTACTAAGTCAAAACTAAATAAGCCAATTAAAAGCCAGTTTAAAGCACCAATTATAACAAGTGTAAGAGCAATATAATATAAAACCTTCATGATATTCCTCCATATAAATAATATTTAGATATATTGTTAGTATATTAATTTTTATGAAAAAAATACATAAAAATAAAAAATGTCAAAATTTAACAATAAAAATACCCTGCTAAATTTAACAGGGTAAATAATATTATTTCTTAAATTGTGAATTATATAGTTCTGCATAGAATCCATTTTTCTTCATTAATTCATCATGATTTCCTTGTTCTATAATATTTCCTTCATTCATTACTAAGATTAAATC
>CALXJR010000072.1 GCA_944388675.1 uncultured Clostridia bacterium | reverse complement strand
ATAGAAGAAAAAGATAAATTTGAAAAAACTCTTGAAAGAGGAGAAAGAGAATTTAACAAAATTGCAACTAGATTAAAGAATGAAAATAAAGATACAATTTCTGGACAAGACTTATTTAATCTATATGAGACTTATGGCTTTCCACCAGAAGTAACTGCAGACTGTGCAAGAGAGCAAGGTTTAAAAGTAGATAATTCAGAATTTGATAGATTATTTAAAGAACATCAAGAAAAATCAAGAATGGGAAGTGAGCAGAAATTTAAAGGTGGACTTTCTGGAAATGGAGAAATGGAAACAAAATACCATACAGCAACACACCTTCTAAATGCAGCTTTAAAACAAGTAATAGGAAAAGATGTTCATCAAAGAGGTTCTAATATAACTCCAGAAAGAATGAGATTTGACTTTAGCTGTGACCATAAATTAACAGATGAAGAAAAACAAAAAGTAGAAGATCTTGTTAATAAATGGATTGAAGAAGGCTTACCAGTAACAGTACAAGAAATGAAAAAAGAAGATGCTCTAAAATCTGGTGCAGAATGTATGTTTATAGAAAAATACCCAGATATTGTAACAGTATATACAATTGGAGATGTATCTAAAGAACTTTGCGGAGGACCACATGTAAAAAATACAAAAGAACTTGGCAAATTCAAAATAAAGAAAGAAGAAGCAAGTTCTGCAGGAGTTAGAAGAATAAAAGCAATATTAGAGTAGATATTTTATAAAAATTTATTAAAAAATATATAAGAAAGTGTGAGTGAATATGGAAGATTGTTTATTTTGTAAAATAGTAAAAGGAGAAGTTCCTTCAGAAAAAGTATATGAAGATGATAAAGTATTAGCATTTAAAGACATAAATCCAGCAACTCCAATACATGTTTTAGTAATTCCTAAAAAACATTATGAAAATGTATTAGATGTTAAAGAAGAAGATAAAGAAATAATAGCAGACATATTCCAAGCAATAAATAAAATAGCAAAAAAATTAGGAGTAGATAAAGACGGATTTAGAATAATAAGCAATTGTGGTAAAGATGCAGGACAAGAAGTAATGCATTTACACTTCCATTTTTTGGCAGGCGGAAAAATGGGGCCTAAAATAATATAATTAACATTTGAAATTTTGTTAACATAAGAAAAATCATTTAAATAGGTTTTCAAAAGAGAAAAAATGTGTTATAATATTGTAGAGGATTTAGATATAATATTAGGAGGAAACATATGTTAGAGAGTAAATATGGAAAAGTTTTGACCGTTATTTTAGTTATAGTAGTAATTGGAGTATTAGTATTACTTGGCTTCCTTGGATATGATGTCTATAAAAAATATACCTCAGATAAAGCTGTAGCTGAAGTAATGAATGAATTTGATTCTACTATAGCTAATTCTGCAATTATAGAATCATCAAATTCGATTGTAGAAAATACAGTAGTTCAATTAGAAAATGTAGTTACTGGAGATGTAACTACAGGAGGAGGTTCATCTTCTGGAGGATCATCTAGTCATGTTGTACAATATGAGGGATATAATGTAGTTGGAAAAATAGAGATACCTGCAATAGACTTAGATTATCCAATACTTGAAAGAACAACCCCAGAATCAATTGAACTTGCAGTTGCAATTCTTTATACAGCCAATGGACTAAACCAACCAGGAAACACATTAATTGTTGGTCATAATTACAGAAGTGGTGCTTTCTTTGGAAATAATGATAAATTACAAGTAAATGATAAAGTTTATATAACAGATATGTCTGGCACAAGGATAAAATACAACATATACAATATATATGAAACAAGTGCTGAGGATGGAGATTTTATTATGAGAGATACAAATGGTAAGAGAGAAATTTCTTTATCAACATGTACAAATAATTCTAAAGCAAGACTAATAATATGGGCCGTAGAAGAAGAATAATATTAATAAAAACGGAAAAAATAAAAAAAATGAAAATTATAGTTGACAAAGTGGTATTGAATGAGTTAAAATAAATAATGCATTTGATAATAATTGAATGCATTATTTAAATGGTGGATTTAGCGTAGTTGGTTAACGCGCCAGTTTGTGGCACTGGAGACCGTGGGTTCGAGTCCCACATTCCACCCCATTTAATAAACATATATAGACTGGGCTGTAGCCAAGCGGTAAGGCACATGACTTTGACTCATGCATGCGCTAGTTCGAATCTAGCCAGCCCAACCAATAAAAGCTGTAGAAATGTTTTAAATATTTCTACAGTTTTTATTATGTTTATAGAATTAACTAGCAACAACAATTTCCATTATTATTACCACAACAACAAATTAAAATAAGAATTATAAAAATCCATATACAAGAATTTCCACCAAAGCCATTACCACAGCCACCACAACATCTATTATTGTCTTGCATTATTTTTCACCTCCTATAGATAATAAAATAAGTATTGGTTATAACAGAAAATTATCTATTACAGCCACAACCACATCCACAGCAGAAAAGTAATAAAAATAATATTATGAACCAAAGAAGTTCACTATTATTACAACAACAATTTCCCATTTAGATAACCTCCTTTAAAAAGAAACTAACAAATAATTAAAAATTTGAAATTAATTATTTAATATGTTATATATTATTCAAAATAGAAATAAGTGTTACTATTACAATAAGAAAATTCGTTCCTAATGGGCGAATTTAAAAAAATTAAAAAATACTATACAAAAATTTAAAATTAATGGTATAATCTTAAATGAATAAATAGGAGAAACGAAAGGATATAAACAAATGGGGAAAATAGTATTATTAGATGACTTAACAATAAATAAAATTGCAGCAGGTGAAGTTATAGAAAGACCTGCATCAGTCGTAAAAGAAGTAATGGAAAATTCAATAGATGCTGGAGCTTCTAAAATAACAGTAGAAATTAGAAATGGAGGAATTTCATATATTAGAGTTACAGATGATGGAAAAGGTATTATGCAAGACGATATGGAAATTGCTTTTGAGAGACATGCTACAAGTAAATTAAGAAATGCAGATGATTTAAATGAAATTAAATCTATGGGATTTAGAGGTGAAGCTTTAGCAAGTATTGCGGCAATTGCAAAAGTTACATTAGTATCAAAAACAGCAGATAGTAATACAGGTTATGAAGTAATTTGTGAAGGAGGAAAAATTTTAAGTAAGCAAGAAGCAGGTTGCCCAAATGGAACAAGTATAACTATTGAAAACTTATTTTATAATACACCTGTTAGATATAAATTTTTAAAAAAAGATTTTACTGAAACTGGTTATATAGAAGATGTTGTAACAAGAATTGCTCTAGTTCATCCAGAAATTGCAATAAAACTAATAAATACAGGGAAAACTGTAATTCAAACATCTGGTAATGGTGATATAAAAGCAGTAATTTATAATATTTATGGCAAAGAGATTGCAGAAAATTTAATAAGCATAGACTATGATTATGAAGATATAAAAGTAAAAGGAGTAATAGGAAAACCAGTAATATCAAGATCAAATAGAAGTAATCAATTATTTTTTGTAAATGATAGATATGTAAAAGATAAGACTTTATCTGGCGCTGCAGAACAAGCATTTAAAGGTTTTGTAACAATTGGAAAACATGGATTTTTAGTATTAGACATAAAAATGGATCCAAGAAAAGTAGATGTAAATGTTCATCCTGCAAAACTAGAAGTTAGATTTCAAGAAGAAAATAAAATATTTAAGGCTGTGTATCATGCAATAAAAGAAGGATTATTAAGAGGGGATTTAGTTGCAGATACAGAATCAATTGATGGGATAGATAGCACAAAAACAAGATATAATGAGGAAAATATACAACCAGATGTAAAAGTAGAATCAACTCAAAATTCAAACTTTAGAGATATATTAAATAACAATTCAAACAATATTTCAGGAAAAGAAGCTACTGAAAAAAAGACAGAAGAAACATTTGAACAAGTTATGGCAAAACTAAAAAAGATGCAAGATGTAGTAAAAATGGCAAAGGGAGAATCTGATGTAAATGCTGAGAAAAATACAAATGTTACAACAAGCATTACAAATCAGACAAATGTACAAAATGATATGCAAGATGACACAAATCAGACAAGTGTACAAAATAATGTTACAGAACAAACAAATTTACAAGACGTAACACAAAGCATTAATGATCAGACAAAAGAAGATGAAAACTTAAATAATGATGATGAAAATAAAATAAATACATCAGATGAAGAATTTTTAAAAATGTATGAAAAAAATTTTGGAATAGCAGTAAAACCAAAAGAAGAAAAAGTAGAAGATAATATAGATGTATCAAATGATTTTAAACCAATAACTGGTGAAAATATCTCTGTATTTGAAGATTCAACACCCTATACAACATTACCATCATATAAATTAATAGGAATTGCTTTTAATACTTATATTATAATAGAGATGAAAAATGATTTATATATTATAGATCAACATGCAGCACATGAAAGAATAATGTATGAAAAAATAAAGGAAAATTATTATAGTGATAACGAAAAAAATTCTCAATTAATGTTGTTACCAGATATTATAACACTAACTCATAAAGAAATGGGAATATATAAAGATAACAAAGAAATGTTTAGAAAAGCTGGTTTTATAGTAGAAGAATTTGGTGATAACACAGTTAAATTAAGTGGGGTACCAGATGTTTTAATAGATTTAGAAACAAAAGAACTTTTCCTAGAAACTTTAGATGAAATAAATACAGTAGCAAGGACTGCAAAACAAGAGATAGAAGAAAAATTTATAGCAACAGTAGCATGCAAAGCAGCTGTCAAGGCACATATGGTTTTAGAAAAAGAGGAAGTTATGCAATTATTAGATAGCTTATTAGTACTTCCTAATCCATTTACATGTCCTCATGGAAGACCAACAGCAATAAAAATGACAAAAAATGAAATAGAAAAGAAATTTTCAAGAAGGTAGGATTAAAATAATGGTTGATTTATTAATAACAGCATTTATATTAATAGCAAATATAGTAGCAATTTTATTAGTTTATCATTCTTTCGATATAAGAATTGAAAAAAATAGAAAATTAATGTATACAATGATAGCATTTGGAATAATTTATATTTTAACTTTAATAATATATTTCTTTAGCTCATTAGGTATTGACAATAAGAATATTTCAGATAGTTCACAAAACATGATTACATTTACTTTTGTACCTATTAATACTATTATTTTATTACCAATTTTAATAAAAACATTTAATAATAGAAAAAATAGAAAGATTTCAACATCACAATTAAATAGAACAGCAATAATTATACTAGTTGTTGCAATTATTTTAGTAGTATTAGAATTTTTCTGTTTTAGAAATATGCAAAAAGGAATAATAGACATATTTAATGATTTACAAAAAAACTCAATAAATCAAACAACAAATGTACAAGAAGAATCTAATAGCAATACTACAAATAATGCAAATATAGAAACAAATACATTAAGTAATGCAAATATAGAGTCAAATACGGAAAGTAGTGGAAACATTGAAAATAATAATATAAATGAGATATTATCAAACGACTAAAGCTAATAGAAAGGATTGTTTATGCAAAAAGTAGTAATTATATGTGGTCCAACTGCAAGCGGAAAAACAGCACTATCCATAGAACTTGCAAAAAAGATAAATGGTGAAATAGTTTCTGCCGATTCAATGCAAATATATGATGAAATGAATATAGGAACAGCAAAACCAGATAAAGAAGAGATGCAAGGAATTAAACATTATTTAATCGGAAATATAAAACCAACTCAAAGGTATAGTGTATCAGAATTTAAAAAAGATGCAATTGCTTCTATAGAAGAAATTATTTCAAAAAATAAAATGCCTATAGTAGTTGGAGGAACTGGTCTATATGTAAATTCTTTAGTTTATGGAATAGATTATCCTGAAATAGAAACTAATTTAAAATATAGAAAGCAACTTGAACAAGAAGTACTAGAAAAAGGATTGCAATATTTATATGATAGAGCAGTAGAAATTGATAAAGAGGCTATGAAAAATATTAGTCCTAATGACAAAAAAAGAATTCTAAGAGTATTAGAAATATATAAAGAAACTGGAAAAACAAAAACGGAAATCGAAAAGGAATCTAGAAAAAACGGTATACCTTATGATTATAGAATATTTGCAATAAATATGCCAAGAGATATACTGTATGATAGAATTAATAAAAGAGTAGATATAATGCTTGAAAAAGGTCTAATACAGGAAGTTGAGGAATTATATAAAAAATATGGAGAGAAGTTACTTACTTCAATGCAAGCTATAGGCTACAAAGAAGTAGTAGAATATCTAAAAGGAAATTGTAGTAAAGAAGAAATGATTGAAAAGGTAAAAATGGAGACAAGAAGATATGCTAAAAGGCAACTTACATGGTTTAAAAAAATAGAAAACGTACACTGGTTAGATGGATTAAATGAAATACAAAATAATGTTAAAATTATTTTGGAGGGATTACAATAGTGAAAAGAAAAGAAAATAAAGATATTAATAACGAATTTAATGAAATTCAAAACAATGATAAAAAAAGAACTATAAATAAAGTAAAAATAATTTTATGTTCAATATTTTTATTAGCTATACTTTCATATGTTTTATATGTTGTAATAGCTCTTGTAAAAAATCCAACAGATACTTTTATGGTTACAAATGGTGAAGTTTCACAAGAAGAAAATGTTAATGGTTATATTGTTAGAAACGAGACAGTTGTTAGAGGAGAAAACTATAAAAATGGAATGGTAAAAATAAAAAATGAGGGAGAAAGGGTTGCAAAAGGAGATTCTATTTTTAGATATTACTCTTCTGGAGAAGAAAATATAAAAGAAGAGATAGCAAAAATAGATGAAGAAATACAGTCAATAATGGAAAATCAAAATGGGGCCTTTTCAAGTGATATAAAATTGTTAGAAAGTCAAATAGAAAATGAATTAAATTTAGTTTATGGAATAAATTCGGTACAAGAAATACAAGAATATAAAAAAAATATAGACTCTAATATAACAAAAAAAGCCGTTATTTCAGGAGAGCAAAGTCCTGCTGGTTCTGCTTTAAGAAACCTAATAGAACAAAGAACTTCATATGAAAATCAATTGGAAAATGGCTCTGAATATATTACAGCTACAACAAGTGGAATAGTATCATATAGAGTAGATGGGTTGGAAAATGTATTAACAACTGAAAACTTTGGAAATTTTAACAAGGAATTTTTAGAGAATTTAAATTTAAAAGTTGGACAAACAATAGCAAGTAGTGAAGAAATGGGAAAAATAATAGACAATTTTTCGTGTTACATAATTTTTAATTCAGATACACAAGAGGCAAAATCTGCAGAAATTGATGATAGCATACAAATAAGATTACCAAATTCTGATGTTGTAAAAGCTACAATTAGTAATATTATTGAAGAAAGTGATGGAAGTAGAACAATTGCTTTAAAAATAGAAAAAGATGTACAAGAGTTAATATCATATAGAAAAATTTCTTTAGATATAATTTGGTGGAGTGCTGAAGGGTATAGAATACCAAATTCAGCAATTAAGCAAGTTGATGGATTAGACTATGTAGTTAGAAATAGAAATGGCTATTATGATAAAATGCTGGTTAAGATATTAAGACAAAACTCTGAATATTGCATTGTTAGAGAGTACACAACAGAAGAGTTACAAGAACTAGGTTTTACTAATACGGAAATATATAATATGAAAAACATAAACTTATATGATGAGATAGTTATAAATCCAACTGATGAGCAATTGTTACAATAGTATTACAAAAAACTTAAAATAATATTACAATATAAAAAAACTATTGACATTCTTGTTAAAAAGATAGATACTATAACTAGCAATTTAACGAATGACGATAATTTAGGAGGTTTATGATGTCAGGTGCTATAATGAATAAAATATGGGGCGCATTTGGAATGGA
>CALXJR010000071.1 GCA_944388675.1 uncultured Clostridia bacterium | reverse complement strand
ATTGTAGCACCATTATCAATTAATTTTTGGAATACTTTTAATAATGTTTTTACATCTTGAGGATGTAGTCCAATACTAGGTTCATCAAATATAAATACACTTCCATCTTGAATTTTGCCAATTTCTGAGGCAAGTTTTAATCTTTGTGCCTCTCCACCAGATAATGCAGGTGTTGCCTCACCAAGTGTTAAGTAACCAATTCCTAAATCTACTAAAATTTGTAGCTTATCTTTTATTTTTTTATTATCTTTAAATACCTCTAATGCTTGCCTTATAGTTAATTTCATTACATCTTTAATAGAATAATTATTATATAATATATTATTAACATCATTTGAATATCTTGAACCATCACACGCACTACAAGCCATTTCTATATCTGGCAAGAACTGTACATCCATAGATATAATGCCTGTGCCATCACAAGTAGCACATTTTAATTTACCAGTATTATACGAAAAATCACTTGCTGTATAGTCTTTACTTATTTTTCCATATAATTTTCTTAAATCATCAAAAACTCCTGAATATGTAGCAACTGTACTTCTAACATTATTTCCTATTGGAGTAGCATCTATTAAATCTATTTTATTTACCCAATCAGCTTTTATTTCTTTTACATGTGAAGGTAATTTTTCGTTATTTAATTTTGCCTTAATTGCAGGATATAAAGATTCAAGAATAAGAGTAGTTTTACCACTTCCAGACATTCCTGTAATAGTTGTTAATCTTCCCTTTGGAATATCAACACATAATGGTTTTACTGTATGAATATTATCAGTACTTATAGTAATTTTTCCATATTTAAATATATCATCTTTATTTACTTTTTCTCTTATTTTTACTTCTTCTTTATTGTTTAAATATGGTCCAATTATAGAGTTCTTATTATTAATAATGTCTTCTATTGTACCTTTACAAATAACTTGTCCGCCTTTAAAACCTGCTTCTGGTCCAATTTCTATCATGTAGTCAGCAGTATTTAGTATTCTTGTATCATGGTCTACTAAAACAACAGAGTTGCCATCTTTAATAAGTTGTTTCATTAAATTTATTAATCCATCTACATTTGCAGGATGAAGGCCAATAGAAGGCTCATCTAGAACATATAAAACTCCTGTGGTTCTATTTCTTACAGTTCTTGCAAGTTGAACTCTTTGTAATTCTCCGGTAGATAAAGTGTTACTTGCTCTGCTTAATGTTAAATATCCAAGTCCAAGTGAAAGAAGAGCATTAGCATTTATCATAAATTCTTCTAATATATTTATGCCCATTTGTTTTACTTCAGGATTTAAATCATTTACAATCCTTGGAAGCCAAATAGTCAAATCTCTTAAGCTCATATCACAAACTTCTGATAGAGTTTTTCCTCCAAGTAATGTAGAATTTGCTTTTTTATTTATTCTTGAACCATTACATTCTGGACAAATTTCTTCTTTTAAGAATTTAGAAACTCTACTCATACTTTTTTCATCTTTTACTTTTTTTAAAGCATTTAAAACTGTAGCTTTAGCACTATAATAAGTAAAATCCATTTCTGTTGCAAGCGTTGTATCTCCTTTTTTAGGTCTGTAAAAAATATGCTTTTTCTCCATTGGTCCATCATATACAATATCTTGTTCTTCTTTGGTTAAATCTTTAAAAGGAATATTAGTTCTAACCCCCATAGCACGACAAACGTCTGTCATTAATGACCACATTAAACTATTCCAGGGAGCTACTGCGCCTTCATCTATGCTTAAATTTTTATCTGGAATTAATGTATCCATATCAACAGTTTCAACAATACCAGTTCCGCCACATTTAGGGCATGCACCTGATGAATTAAATGCATATTCTTCTGCACTAAGACCATAAAATTTTTCATGGCATTTTGGACATTCTATTTTTTCATCTCTTGCAACACTTGCAGAGGCTGGAACTATATGTCCATTAGGACAAATGTAGTTTCCACATCTTGAGAATAATAATCTTACTGAATTTAAAAGTTCTGTTGCTGTTCCAAAAGTTGATCTAATGCTAGGTACATTTGGTCTTTGGTGTAATGCCAAAGCACTTGGTATATGAAGAATTGTATCAACTTTTGCTTTTTCTCCTTGCGTGATTCTTCTTCTCGTATATGTAGATAATGCTTCTAAATATCTTCTTGATCCTTCTGCATATAGAACACCAAGAGCAAGAGAAGATTTGCCACTTCCAGATACTCCAGATATAGCTACGATTTTATTAAGGGGTATCTCAACATCTATATTTTTTAGATTATGTACTTTAGCACCTCTAATTATTATTTTATTAGGCTCATTCGTTGTTTCTTCCATTTTTAACTTCCTCTCTTCTATTATTTTTCAAAAGTTTGTTATCCATAATTTGTTTATAACTTTTAACAGTTAAATGATAACATTATACAAAAAATTATTCAATTAACTTTTGGTAGAATTGCTTAATTTTAATTAATAGAAAGACTTTAAAAATGAGTAATATAATTATTATATATTACTCATTTATTTAATGTATCATATAATTCAATAGAAATATATAAATTTTTTTATTTTTCTAGTTTTATTAAAACATTTATAATATTAACTTTTATTTATCTACCAAATTATTTTTCATCAATTTCAAATAATTTTGCTGGTTTAAATTTAAATATCATAGCAATTATATTAAATGGAACAATACTAATCTTTGTATTATATGCTGTTACATCCATATTGTATATTCTTCTTGCAGCCTGTAGCTGATTTTCGGTTTTAACTAAGTTCTTTTGAAGATTTAGAAATTGCTCACTTGCCTTTAAATCTGGATAATTTTCATCTATTGCAATTAATACTTTATTTACTTTATTATTTAGTTCTTCTCCAATTGTTAAATCTTTTGTATTAAAGTATTGTTCTCTTAAACTTGTTATATTTTCAAGAACTTTGCTTTCATAATTTGCATATTCTTTAACTGTTTTTACTAAATTTGGTATAAGATCAAATCTTTGCTGACAATAAACATCGATTCCAGATTTAGATTGCTCAACTTTTCTTTTTAATTTTATAATTGAATTATACATTATAGCCAGTACTAATAATATAATAATTAATAATATAATTAATAAATACATAATCCTCTCCTTTTAAATAGCATCATTTAGGGATTTATTATATTCTCCATTTATAAATCAAGAGAGACTTCATCTTAAGTCTCTCCATTAATTTCATATTATATTTAAAAATTATATTTTCTATATTTATTATAAAAAATTATGCTTAATACAGAAACTATTACTAAACTTAATATTATTCCAAGGCTAACACCAGTTTGTGGAATTTTTCCTGGAGCTACAGTATTGTCTTCTTCTTTCTTTCCTGTGTCAACTGGTTCTCCTTCATCGAAGTTTTCCCAATTAAAATTATCACTACCATAGAAGAATAAAGAATAATAATCATCATTTAAATTTGATGTAGATGCCTGTGCTAAAGTAATTCCCTCTGATTTTTGATATTTTCCATTTTCATCTTCTAACACAGCATATAAATAATAATATGCATTATTAGTTAATTGACTTTTAGTAAATAATACATCATCAGTAATTATTCCACCTGCAACAAATGAACTATCTGGACGAGTTCCATCTAGTGTCCCACTATATATTGAATTTGCACTTTTTGCATAAGTTAATAAATTTGCAAAAGATCCATTTTTTCCATCTTTAATATCTTTTAAAATATTATTATCAGATATTCTACCAACTTTTATAGTTACTTTTCTAGTTGTTCCTTCAGCCCATGGAACAGTAAATAATATTTGACAATTTCCATTTGCATCTAATTTATTTATAATTGTAGAATAAAATAAATCTGTATATTTAGATTCTGGTTTTTCAATTTTTACTTTATTTAAAACCCATTTTCCTTCTGTTTGTCCATTACTATTAATATAATATTCATAAATAGATAAATATTGTTCAGGACCAAGTTCTAAGTATTTTGAAATTTTTAATATAGACATAGATGTATTATTATTAGAAGTAGTATTTTCAGATATAACTTCTGGTTCATCATTTTCTCCGCCTATAAAGTATCTATAAAAATGATTTTTATTCAAATTAATATTTGTAATATTAATATTATAATTAGAAACATTTTCTTTTACCACTTCAATTTTAGCATTAGAAAAATCTGTCATCTCTTCTTCCAAATTTGTTTGATTATTATCATCCTGTGTTCCGTCAGTCTGATTATTTGATTCATCTTGCTCGTCACTTTCCAAAGTGTCATCACCATTAGCAGTTACATCTGTAACATCATTTAGTGATTCATCATCGACTTCTAATTTGTCTTTCAAATCAGCTATTGTTTTTTCAGTATCTGTAATATTATCTGTTTCCGCATATACAGTATTAAAACTTACAGCTACAATTAAGAATAAAATAATTCCTAAAATTAAACTTTTTTTCATTTTTATTACTCCTTTGTTTTATTTTTTTCATTATTATTATCTATCAACTTTTTATAGATGTCAATATCTTTATTGTAAAAAAATACTTTTCATCTTTTTACTCTGCCCCATCGTATGTATAATATCTCTATCGATTGTTTTTAATATTATTCTATAAAAAATAATGGAAAATTTTTATAGGATTAAAATCTTTTCTTTAAACCCTCTCATATATATTAATACTAGATACATTTTTATCTTTTTCTAAATTATCACATAAATTAAAATTTTTCAAGAAGTTTGATATTTTTTGAATTTATTTGTATAACTATTTAGTTTTTTTTAAAATTGATTTATAATTATATAAAATTAACCAATGAAAGGATGATTTTTATATGATTAATACTGAAGGAAATCCAGAGTTTCTTAATTCATTTTTAGACTATACTGCTACAATTTTAAATAAATCTCCTGGAACAGTAAAAGAATATAATTATGATATTAGTAGATTTTTAAAATATATAATGTATCATTTTAAATTAACTGATGAAAAAGATATTGATAAAATTGATATTCATCATATGGATGTTAATATTTTAAATAAAGTTAAATTAGATGATATACATTCATATTTATTTTATCTTACAAATAGGTTTCAAAGTAAGCCTACAACAAGAGCAAGAAAAGCTTCCAGCATTAGAGTATTTTTTAAATATTTATCTCAAAAGGCAAATTTAATAGAAAATAACCCAGCATTAAACTTAGAGACTCCTAAACTTGGAAAAAGAATGCCTAAATATTTATCTTTAGATGATAGTAAAAAACTTTTAGCAGTTGTAAATAATGATGAGAAAGATAGAAATAAAGAACGTGATTATGCAATTATTATCCTATTTTTAAATTGTGGAATGCGTTTATCTGAACTTGTTGGTATTAATTTAAAAGATATTGATTTTAATGAAAACAAGTTAAATGTAACAGGAAAAGGTAATAAAGAGCGTACTATATATTTAAATAAAGCTTGTGTAAATGCAATAAATAATTATTTAGCTGTAAGACCCAAAAATGGAATAAAGCAAAGTGATGAAGATGCACTATTTTTAAGTGAGCGATTAGAAAGAATAAGTAATAGAACAGTGCAATATATTGTAAAACAGGAATTATTAAAAGCAGGTTTAGATACTAATAAATATTCTGTTCATAAACTAAGACATACTGCTGCAACTTTAATGTACAGATATGGAAATGTTGATATAAGAGCACTTCAAGAACTATTAGGGCATGAAAGTATTTCTACAACACAAATTTATACTCATGTTGATAACCAACAAATTAGAAATGCTGTTGAAGATAACCCTTTAGCCAATTTATAGTTTAAACACGCGAGAATTGAATTTAAGACTTTTTTGATGTAAAAGCATATAATTTGGTTATAAGAAGTTTTGCAAAGCAAAAATGCAAAACTTCTTACTTTATATAATATATTAACTCTTATCAAATGTTAGATATATATGGAATATATAATTCTTGCCCTTCGTATACATTTGAATTTTCCATATTATTTATATTTTTAATATCATAGATTATATATCTTACATCTTTATCTTTATAATACCAATTATTATTTTTTTGTTCTTCTGCAATACTCCATAATGTATCTCCATTATATATATGTCTTTTATTATATGATATTTTTTCATTTGATTTACCACTTACATTAGCTGACAGGCATACAATAATAATAAAACATAGAATAGTAAAACTAATAATAAATCTTCTTTTATTTACAATTTTTAACCTCATAATTTAAGTCCTCCTTTTTTGCGAATATTTGTTCGATTAACTGTATATAATATACCAAACAATTGTTTCTTTGTCAAGAGAAAAAATAAAATTGTAAGAAAAAAATTCTTACAATTTTAAATTAGATAAATAATCAGTTACAGCACCATAAATATAAAAACTACCTATTATGAATATTATACTGTCCTTAAAGTTTTGTTTAACATATTTTAAACTATCTAATAAATCCATTTTTAAAATATTGGCATTTTTATTTATATTTAATGCTTCATCATATAAAACTTCTTTTGGTGTAAAGTTTAAAGTTTTGCCTTCAGAAGATTTAATTCCATCATGAACAATAAATGTAGCATTTATATCTTCTAATAGCTCTTTTAGTATAGTTTTATGGTCTTTAGATTTTAGGCTACATATTAGATATACTTTTTTAGAATCTTTATAATACATTCCTACAGAATGTTTAAAATTTTTAATTGCTTCTTCATTATGCCCACCATCATAAATTATAGTAGGATTTGTACTAATAACTTCAAATCTTCCTTTATGAACTACATTTTTTAATGCATTTCTTATATTTTTTTCTTCAATTTTAAAACCTAATTCAATTAGTATATTAATACATTCCAAAGTTAAAGCAGCATTTTTTACTTGTTTTATACCTTTAAGGTTTATGTCTATATTCTTATAATTCTTATAAGTAAAGGTTTGATATTCTTGTGAATATGAATAATTTGTAATATCATCCTGTTTTAATAAATGTAACGAGTTGTTATTACTAATGCAATGTTTTGTAATTACATCATCTACTTCTTTTTCTTGAGACATATAAACAGTATTAGAATTTTGTTTAATTATACCTGCTTTATTTTCAGCGATTTCTGGAAGTGTATTACCTAAAATTGACATATGGTCATAACTTATTGAATTAATGATTGAAACTACAGGATTTACTATATTTGTGCAGTCATAAGTTCCACCAAGTCCTGTTTCCAAAACTACAAAATCACATTTTTTTACTTTAAAATACCATAAAGCAAGAGTAGTAGTTATTTCAAAAAATGTTGGTGGTTTGCCAAAGTGCAAATTACAATCATTTATAAGAGGTTCCATTTTATTCATGAATTCTAACAATTCTTTATCAGAAATTTGAATATTATTTACACAAATTCTTTCATTAAATTTAATTAAATGTGGCGACATATATTTACCTACTGTATATCCTTGCTCTATGAGTACTTTACTTACCATTTCTGTAACACTACCTTTACCATTTGTACCAGCAATATGAATAATTTTATATTCGTTTTCTGGGTGATTTAGTTTTTTAGTAAAATATTTCATAGTTTCTAAATTTGGATTTTTAGTTCCTTGGTAAAACTGTGATAAATATTCTTGTACATTTGTAATCATAGTATTTCCTTTCAAATAATCTAGGAACATTTTAGCTCCTAGATTATAACTTTATTTTATTAAGTCTAAAGTATCTTTTGCAATCATTAATTCTTCATTTGTTGGTACAACCCAGACTTCTACTTTAGAGTTTGCAGATGAAATTCTTCCTTCATCTCTAAATTCATGATTTTTTTCTTCATCAATTTCTACACCAAAGCATTTTAAGTTTTCGCAAATTTTCTTTCTTGCATTAAATTGATTTTCACCAATTCCTGCAGTAAATGCTATTACATCTAATCCACCTAAAGATACTATATAGCTTGCAATATATTGTGCAACTTTATATGCATATGC
>CALXJR010000070.1 GCA_944388675.1 uncultured Clostridia bacterium | reverse complement strand
ATAATGTATATTTTTGTACATTATTAAATTCCATTTTTTGTACATTCTTATATTATCATTAACAAGGCACGTCTTTTGAATACTTTCTTTCGACACTTTCTTATCCGTGCACAGCTCAAGAAATATACAAAAAGTTCATCTCTTCTCATAATCTAAATAGAGGTGATATGAAAAACATTACTAAAATTTCGGTGGAAATAAGAAAACAATATCCTGCTGAAAAAGAATATAAGAAGAAGGAATTGTTAGAAACCGCTATCTGCGTTGAGCGTGGAAAAGTCGTATTATATGTTATAAACCAAAAAGGCGTTTCCTATGGTGCTGATATCCATGGAGGTTGGTTCTTCGAAACCCCATACATTCTTTATAAATACAGTATTGTATCTAAAAGGATTTTGGTTCGGATGAATTTGGAAGAAAATCAACTCTTGGAAGTCAACCCACAACAGCTACTCGAGGATGGCAAAAAGAAAATCGAATCCATAAAACATCATTTAGGAAAACTTATTCCCTAAACCACCAAATGCCCAGCTAGAAATAGCCTGGGCATTTGGTGGCTTTTAGTCTACTAAGGTTAAACTGTCTCCTACAGAATCATTTGTTTGAATATTATAATAAGCATCCGGAACATTACCAACTATCACAGATTCTGCAATTAAAACTTGATTGGTTATTTTTTCAGAAATAGTATCATAAGGAGTTAAAATACTTACTTCACAAGCAAGTTCTAAGTATATTCTATGTAAAGTCTGGTTTATTCCCTGGGCTACAAATTGTGATTCTAAGCTTGTTTCTATATTTCCTACATTTGCAATTTTTACATTTATTTTTGGTCCTTGTGCAGAAAAGATTTTTAGTCCCAATATGCTCCCTAAATAAATTGTAATATTACTATTTTCTTCACTTTTTAGTGCAGAAATTATATTATTAGGAATATCTGAAGTAAGTTCATTTACACTTTTTATATTTGTTTGAAGCATTTTTATATTTCCTTCATTATCCCTTACAATTGTAATTATATCATCATATTTATATTTATTCATAATTAAAGATGCTTGCTCATTAGATATTCTAGTTGCTATGTTTTTAGCTTGATCAATGCATAACCTATTTAGAATTGGATTTATTGCACCTAATAAAGCTCTAAAAGTTACAGTAGCCGTAAATATAATTATTATCAAATTAAATATAAAACTATATTTTTTATTCAGTTTTTTGTCATGATTAGAATTAAAAAAGCCATGAAACTTTATTCTATTTCTTGAATATATTTTTTCAACTTTCATTACAAACCTTCCACATAAAAACACCTAAATTTTAGGTGTTTTATAACTTATCTTGGAATAAATAATTGTTGTCCTTGCATTATTTTATCTGCATCTTCAATATTGTTTATAGATGAAATTTCTTCTACAGTACTTCCAAAACGTTTTGCTATATTCCACAAGGTATCACCTAATTTTGCGTAATATATTATTATACTAAATGTTTCTTTTGACGTTCCCTCTTCTTCTTTTATATTTTCTATTATATTTATGTTACTTTCTTTAACAACATTAATGTTAAAATTAAAATCTATTTTTATGTCTATAGAATTATCTGGCATTACAAAAAAATCTTTTTTGCCGATTTCTATGTCTGTATCTATTTTGTCTCTTGAAGAAACTTGTGCCATTGAAACTTGAAATTCAAAAGGTTCTATAACATTTTTAACTCCTATACTAGAAGTTTCTATTCTAGCATATATAAATGTTAGATTAACATCTCCCTTGTACGTAATTTTTCCATCATCTATTTGAGTAGAAATAATTACAGGTTTTACCTCGACATCATATATTTTATTTTGAGTTATATCTTCCATTCTCTCTTGTTTTCTCATACTATACATTTCATTTATACTTGTTCTTTCAGACATAAGCTTTACTGTTTTTTGCGAATAATTCAAGTTTAATGTTTTACTATATAAATCTTCTATCATATTTATTGTTTGTTTTTTATACACAAATGATAAAATCTCTATTTCAACTTCAACATATACAGAATGTTCTTGTACATTATTTGGTTTTACTAAAATATTTTTTATCTCATAATTTAAGTCACATATATCCTCTTCTGCTACATTTTGCATATCTATAAAACCCATTATTGGAATATTTGTAATTGCTGTATTAATTCTATTATCTTCAGTTAAATACATTACTTTAACAACTGTATCTGCTTTTGCTAAAACTTTATTATAGCTTATTTTACTTTCTCTATTTTCAATAGAAATATTTACTTTCATTATTTCTGACAAGTTATCTACATTATCAATTGTAATTGTATCTTTGGCATAAACTTTTGTATTTCCACTTCCTACCAAAGAATTAATAGTAATGTTTTTATTTAATAATTGAACATCTTTTATATCTTCTATTTTATCTATGTATTCAATATTTTCCTTAGAATATAAAACTACAGACATATCTACTATTGCTCTTAGACTAATTTTTCTTCCATTCAATATTTTACAATCTATATTAGATATTTGATTTCTACATTCTATTTGCATATTTTCTTTACATTCTTTAAGATCAATTATTTTTGTAAACTCTAAATTTGCATTTAAAGTTCTAATGCTTGATTTTTCGTCATCTGCAATATATATAACATACGCATTAATACCTCCTTCTATTTTTATCTTACCTTCCATTACTTCTTTTTTATATATACATATATTGCCATTGGTCGACACTACACTTAAAATGTCTGGTTTAATATCTGGAACTATTTCGTCTCCTTCTACAATTATTTTTTCATTTTTTTGTCCGACTATTTGATTTACGCATAAATTATTTCTTGACAATTTTATAGCCATTTTTATACCTCCCATCTTTATTTATTAATTTATATTATAGAGATATAAAAAAAATTCCTAAAAATTTAGGATTTTTCTAAGAAGATAGTTATGCAAGACCAAGATTTTCTTAAGCTTTGCTACTTAGAAAATCTTGGTCTTGTTTTCTAATAATATAATTATAAAAGAGATAGATTTTATTAAAATCTATCTCTTTTTATCTTAACCAATATCATATTCTTTTCTTTTTTTCTTACCTTCTGGTTCAGGAGGTATGATTGAACTATAAGTTTCTCCATCAAATACTTGTAATTCTACAGTTCTTGTTAAAATATCTGTATAACTGTATGTAACATTTCTTTGGTTTTCATCATATTTTACTATAAAAATACTTGGATAAACTTTCTCTAGTGTAGCTTGTTTTTCAAATGGTCTGTTCCTCCCTAAAGATCCTTTAACAATTATTTTTTGGCCTATCTTTTGTCCAATATCTGTCTTTAGATTTGCAATATCATTTTGATAAATCATGCTATATCACCACTCCTTTAAGATGAGTTAATTATATCATTTATATCAAAATAAGTCAAAAAACGACAGTTTGCAAAAAATCTTCAAAGTATTGATATTAATAGTTTTTTATGGTTTTATTACAATTGTATTACAATTTAGTTATACCCTTGGTAAAGTTTTAAATTGTGACCATTTTACATCATTATTTAGAACTTCTTTTTTTATGTCTTCCAGTGTGAAATCAGATGTTTCTTCTATAAATTTTATAACATTTTCTAAATTTAAAATTTTTGTTTCTCCTGTTTTGTAAAATACTTCTTTCTTTACTTTTTCAGGAAGTTTCACATGATACTTCTCTTCCAGCATTTTGTTTAAAATATCATAATCATTATATATATCTTTAGAAAAGTAGTCTAAAAATCTATTATAAAATAGATAATCTGTTACTAAATGTAAAAAATATCCTTTATTAAAATCATCATCTATTTTATTAGTGTCTAAGAATGATTTTAAATTTACTTTACTACTTTTAGGTCCATAATGTGTAGTTGATTTATCTGTTACTCCATCTGGATATATTACTCCATCTATAAATTTATTATAATCCTTTATATCTTCTGGATGCTTTACTATATATTGATTTGCTACTGCTAAATGTATTACATAACCTGGCATACATTTTCTCCTTTATTCTAGATTTGCTTCTTCTCTTTCTTCTAAAGCATGTATTCCTCCATTTTCCTCACATACCTGTCCATAATGCGTACTAGAAACTATTTTCATCTTTTCTTTACTTCTAGGAGTAAAAACAACATTTATTTTATCCCAATCTGTATGAGTAAATGGTTCTTCTTTCGCTTGCAAATCACTTCCAAAAACAGCAACTATATTTTTTGGATCTATATCTGGAAACCTTTCTAGTATATCGTTTACAATATCTTGTCTTGTTGTATCAACATCCATATACATTATATCATGTATTTGTGTCATCATTTGAAGTACTGCTGCTCTTTCAATTGTTGATTGTTTTGGCCATTTATTTTTATTTTTATGAATTCTTTCATCTGTTTTTAAAACAGCAACAACTTTTTCACATAATTGTTTTGTCATGTCTATATGCTCTAAGTGTCCCAAATGTAACATATCAAAACTGCCAATAACAAACCCTAATTTGAATCTTTTTGGCTGTTCTTCTTTTTTCTTATCAGCTAAGTAATCCTCATATGCTTGTTGGGCTAACGCATCAATCTTGTCATGGTCTTTTGTATCAACTGAGAACACAAAATCAACTCCTTCAAAACTTTTAGCTATTTGCATTCTTTCTTCTGTTGATTTCATTACATTTGTCATTAATTCCTGTTTGCAATATTCATCTGTATAAACTCCTATTCCATATGTTTTACCATCTTTTGCTCCCTCTTCTACTCTTTTTCTAATAGCTCTACAAATTACATCAAATATTCCTACTGTATAGTTAAAGTCTTTTGATTCATCATTCATAATTTTTACTCCTTTTACATTTTATTTTCAAGAAATTTTACACATTCTTGTTGTACTATTTTTTTCATTTCTTCTATATCTATTGTATCAACTGGGAATACGAAGTCAACACCCTCAATTTGTTTTACATTGTCCATTCTCTCTTCTAGATTTTTCATAGGATAAGTAAAATACTCTTCTATAACAATTTTATCTGAGTATACTCCTACTCCATAAATTTCACAATTTTTTGATTCGTTTTTTATTTTTTCAATAATTGAATCTGATATATCATCAAATATTCCTATTGAAAAATTAAGTTTTCTCTTTTCTCCCATAAATTTCTCTCCTTATAAATATTTTTTTATTATTTCTTTGTCAAAAAGAAATAATTTTTTTCTATCGTTAATTAGCTCAATTAATCTATCTTTATCTTCTTTCCTTCTATTTTCTTTATAGTTTTGCATTGCAATATTTATATAATTATTTAAATTCATTTTAGACACATCTATTAAATTTATATAATCTATTTTTTCTTCCATTTTTCTTAGTGGATGTAAGATTAAAGACTTACATCATTTCTCCTTTTCTAAATACTTGTAAACTTTAAAATTATTTTTCATCCTTATCTTTACTTAACTAATTCTTCAAACGATTCGGCAATTTTTTCTAAGCTTGCAAGTTTATCTGTTTCATTATATTTTGCTAAAGTATCTTTTATTTTAGCATATCTTATATAAAAATTTCTTTTAGTATACTGAAATGATTTTTTTCTTCCTTCATCATAAGCTTGCAGTGGTTTTATTTGTGAATTTTCACTTTTTGAATAAATTTGTTCTGGTAAAGTGTCTATATTCTTTCCTCTTATAGATACAACAATATCGTCAAATATTCCTAATTCATCTAGTTTTTCTATATTGCTTCTCATTTTTTGTACAGATGTTGAATCTACTCTTGCATTTCTTCTACATTCCCCGTCTCTTTCTAAATAATAACAATAACGTGTTAATAATGATAAATTTGCTTCTACTTCTGGAACTGCTAATATAGATAATTTAGTGTGATATCCACTTTGTTTTAACTCTTTACACATATCTATAAAAGAATTAACACTTCTTAATGCAGATTCTAGAATAATATTATAGCCACCTTCTTTTGCTCTATCTTTAAGCGCTATTATTAATTTTGAAATATATGGTTTGAGTATTAGAAATTCTTCTCTTTCTGTATAAGTATCATGAATTTGTCTATATTTTTCTTGTGGAAATTTGGTTCTTAGTTCATCCTGATCTATTATGATTGCATTTCCTTCTATGTTTTCATATTCTCGTGCTACTAATGCACTTTTTCCTGAACCTGCTTGTCCTCCTACCATTATGAATGTTGGAGATGGAGATTTTCTTGCACATAAAGCAAGCTGACTAAAAATTTCATTTGCATTGGACTCAAACTCTTCATCTGTTAGTTTCCATTTTTCTCTTTCTTCTTCTTCATTAAATTCCATATTTTTACTTCCTTTATTTAAATTATAGCAGATGATACATGAAATACACATCCTTTATCTGCTAACTCTTTTTGAGTTCTCCTTAAAATTTTTTGTTCATCATCTAATAGTATAACATAATCATATTTATCTAATTTTTCTTTCATTTTTTCACTTTTTATATATTCTCTATTTTCTGAATTGTAATCTCCGTTTTCTCTACATAAAATAATATAATTTGATTCTTTAATAAATGGCACATACTTTTTTAGCCATTGCTTTTTTTCTTCAATAATTATGTTACTTTTAGATAATGATAATATATATATTTCTAAATTTTCTATTGTGCTTACTCTCTTTAAATTTTCTATAACAACATCTAATGGACTTTGGTTTAAAAATAAACCTTTTGATTGATTGGTTATATAACCATCTGGATATACATTATATTCTACAATTGTTCCATCCATATCAACAAATAATGCAACTTTTTTATGTTGGTTACATATTTCTTTTATAGTATTATAAAACTTCATCTTTACTCTCCTTATATATTATAATTTAATATTATCATTTATTTACTTATTTTTCAACATTATCTGTTGATTTTCTTTCCAAGTGTTCCTATTCCACTTACTCCTCTTTCCCCATCTCTTAATAAATTTTTAATTTTTTCAATTGAAACATATCTATCTGCATCTGTTTTAGCTATTTGCTCTGCAACTATTAATGGATCTTTAAAATCTATTAGAATTCTTGCAGGAGATGATGCAAAATTTGCTCCAGCTTCCATTATTGCTTCATAGTAGCTTTGGCATGCACCCGCAAAAATTGCAAGTCTATTTGCTCCTTGTTCCCACATTCTAGCTTTTATAACTGTTTCTACGAAATATTTTGAATTTCTATAATTATATATATCATTAAAATTATGACCTTTTTTTATCATTCCATCATGTCCTGTAACCACTAAGATATCTGGATTATATTTACTAAGTAAATATTCTATTAATTGTGGTTGTCTACTTTCTTTTATGTTTTTTACAATAACATCTAAACCTAAGTTTCTATAAAATCTTTGAGATTTTTCACTATATTTTTTATCTCCATCTAAATGAAGTATTTTTCCATATGAAACTTTACTTCTTTTATTTGGAAGTTTTTTATTTATTAAAATGTTTTTTTTAACATTTTCTAAATTACTGTTAAATTCATTTAATAATTTATATATTCTATCTTCTTCTAGCAATTTTAAATCATATAATGGTGCATCTGCCTCAATTCTTATTGTAAGACCTTTTAAAATTGCTATATCTTCATTTCTTGTTTTTATAATATCACTTATAAAAAACGCAATATCTTGGTCATAAGATAACCTAGATACAATATCTCCTTTTTTTAGTTTCATATTTTTTCACCTAATACATTATATGTCGCATTTTGTAGAATGTTATTGTTTAAATATAAAGTTCTATTATTAGGCTTTCTTGAATACAATTAAGCAAAAGTATTCTTATGGGGGTATGCAAATGGTTGGTTTTTCAATTGAAGAAAGGGCTGTTATTTTGGCTCATTATATTATAGATTCTAAAGATACTGTAAGAGGCGCCGCAAAAAAATATGGAATTTCTAAATCTACTGTACACACCGAAGTAACATTCCAGAACGGTAAAAATAAATCACCTATAATCCCAGAAAGTATTGAAATTAAAA
>CALXJR010000069.1 GCA_944388675.1 uncultured Clostridia bacterium | reverse complement strand
TCTATATTGAAAGTCAATTTTATTATTCTCGAGTTTGAAAATTAATTTTAATCTCATTTTTTCACTTCCTTTCTTTTGCTGTTTTGTATTATATCATAAAATTAAAATATATTTTGTCGAAATTTGTAAATTATTTAATTTTTTTGTCTTTTATTGTTTTTTCTACATAGAGTGAAAAAGTAAAAACAAGTATAATAAAGGTAAACAGATTTTAATCTTACAATAAGTCTTAACGTAAAACTTTAAGCAATTTGTGATACAATAATTATGTAAATGTTTTTGGTGGAAAAGAGATTGTATGAAAAAAAATGGTAAATTATCTTTATCACAAAGGATTAAAATTGAAGAAATGTTAAACAAAAGACATAGAAAATTTGAAATCCTTTTACAAATCTTTTAAATATTACATTTATTCCACCTATTTATAAATAGAGTACCTAAAACATCGTTTATTTGTAATTATTCAAACGATATTTTATTGGTACTCTATTTTAATAGTTTAATTTTTTAGTATTAATTTTGAATAATGCTATTATTCATTCTCATACAAATACCAAATTATCTTGTTGATATTCTCTCTTACTTTATCATTTTTCAATATTTGCTTAATTTCATTTTGATTTATTGCATCTAAATCTACTGTAATATTCATTTTTGAATAGACTACTTTTTTATAATCATCACTTAGCAAGTTAAGTAATTGTTCTTTTAATTTATCTTCATTATTTTGTAAAGATCTATATATTAAAATAATTAATTTCATATAAACATCATTATTTTTAATTTGTTCATAGTTTTTTGTTAAGAAAGATATTAAATCATTTATATCAAAATATTTCTTTCCAACATAGTACAATGCAAATAATAAATATGTTAATATATCTTTGTTTTCTTCTTTTATGAATTTTTCGTAATATTCTAATATTTGATTTTTTAATTCATTTAACTCAAAATCATCATTAATGCTATTCTTTCTTAAAAAGCAAGGTATATCTAAATCACTTCCACTACTTAAGTTATACGAATAATTAACATGACTTGTTCTTCTTATTTGAGAAGCGTTAACACAAGCTTTTGACATATCAGGAAAAGCTCCTAATTTTAAAAACTTATCACTTAAAGTTGTATCTTGATATATTGGTACGTCAAAACTCTTATCTTCTCTTGTATTTATTATTATAAAAGAAGTATATTTAGAAATAATGTTATATTTTAGAGAAATATCGATAATCATTTTTCTGTAATTATCTATCTTTTCAAAATCTCTTGAGTTTCTAATGTACTTTTCTAATCTATCCATCTCTAATTTTGCAAACACTAATTCTAAATCTATTTTTGATTCTTGTAAATCTTCCTTTTTTATCAGCCATTCATATTTTTGTTCTAATATGTTTCCCGTTAATTTTATATCATCTACTATGTCTTCTAATTTGACAAATATATTATAAAATTCATAATTAAATAAATTTTCATTTTCCTTAATTTCATCTAAAACATTGTTTCTTCCATAATCAATCTTCAAGTTTTCTAGCATAGGAGTTTGAATTCTTGCAAATGTTCTTATTATTGCATCATCAATTTTTTCTCCAGGTTGAATTAACTCAGCCTTACCGTTTCCAACATTTGATATTTCTTTTATAAAAAATGCATTTACATTTGAATCAATACCAAATGCAAATAATCTATTCTTTTCTATATTTTCTCTTACGTATTGTATAATTTGACATTCATTTCCAACTTGACCATCTGTGAATAAAAGTATAGTTTTATTGCTATTTTTTTCATATAAAGAAAATACTATTGGGTTTAAGATTTCAGTTCCTCCAGTAGCTTCTAAAGAATTTACGTACTTTGTTGCTTCTTTTAGATTTGTCTCATTATATTCCATAGAATTTACGCTCATTGCTGTAAAATTATGATTGAATGGTATTATGTTAAATTTGTCACCTTCATCTAATTGATGCAAACATTGTATTACTGCATTCTTCGTTTGATCTAATTTACTTCCACTCATTGAACCAGATATATCAATAATAAACAAATATTCTTTTTCCTCATCTGAATATTTATTCAATATTTCTGGCATAAAAGATAAACAGACTAATTTATTTTTATCTCTAGTTACTGAATATGTTCCATTAGAATTAAGTTCATTCTTTAATTCTATTTCTAACTTAAAATCTTTTGACATATCATAATTTAAAACTTCTATCTTTTCATCATCAATTACTCTTATATTATGACTATGTGAATATACTGATTTTTTGTTTATACTTTTATCTATATTTATAGAAAAGTCCACAGTATAATCAACTTTTTTATAATGTAATTTAGACGTTACTTTTGAAGCATATCTCGGAGTTACTAGAGTTGGTATCATTACTTTAATTTTGTTGTCTACAATTTCAAATGTATCTATATATTTAATTTTTATAAAAACTTCTTCTCCTGGTAGTATCCTTCCTAATGATATTTTGAAAGTATTTTCTGTTTCTTCTTGCATTAAATATGCACTATTTCCTTTTACTATATTTTCTTGATACTCTTTTAGTGCTTCACCTTTTTCTTTACATATTCCTTTTAAAACTTTATTGTTTATTCTAGCTTCAAAGTCTACTATAGATGCAGTTTCTATAACTGGAAATGTGTAGTCTACTTCTAATGCTTTCCAAGTATTATTTTTAAAAGTTTGATTTATTTCAAATATTCCAAATTTTCCCAATATATTTCCTTCAATCTTTACTTTTTTTAGGGCTAATTCTTTACACTCCATTTTTAATCCTCCAACATTTTTTCTACATATTTTTTTACATTCTCTATAATATGCTTATATTTTTCTCCATTTTCTTGTGAATAATGAATATAAAATATATTACATATATTTTCTCTTATATATACTTCTCTAGTGTCTTTTGATTGTGTTTTTTCCTTTATCTCTGTATCACTTTTACCTTCTAAGATGTATTCTCTAATTTTGTTTAATGGCATGTATTCACTTTGCAATTTTTTTATTAGTAATAATCTTTTTAAATGTTCATCATTATAAGTACTGTTCACTCCATCACCTTCTGGGGGTAATAGCAAACCTTTACTTATGTAATAGTGTATTGTTCTTTTTGTAACTCCAGCTTTATCAGCTAGCTCTGAGATTTTATATTGCATTTTCTCACATATAATCCAATTATCTAAATATTATATATTATTGGATTATTTCTCCTTTCTTTTTTAAATTTATATAATATTTTTATACTGTTGATTTATTTTTACTCTATTATTATAATAACATCATTACGTAACGATGTCAAGATAATTTTTTATTTTTCTTGATTTATGTTATTAAAATAATGTAATTTTTGCTTCTAACGCTTTGCATCCGCCAAGTTTTCTACATTCTTCTAATAATCTTCTTCCTGCTTTTGTATGTATTGCTTCATTCACTACTACTCCTCCTAAAAGAGATTCATTGGACGCATTTACTATTGCATCTAAATGTAAATCTGCTATATCAGTTCTCATTATTATAATATTTCTAAAAACTTTTTCTAATATATTGGTATTGCCTCAATAAATTTTTATATTGATTTTATATTATAAATGTTACATTATAAAAATTAACTTTTATGTATTTAAACTTTTTTCGTAATAGACAAATTAAATTTAAACTATATGAATATAAATTTACAATAAATGTGTTAAAGGTAAATTTTTTAAAAAATATTGCTTAAATAATCACAAATAAACGGTATTAGCGATACTTACCATGTTAATAATATCTCACAAAAACATAGAAAGTTTATTGTAAAATTTTCATATAATTAATGTAACATACCTAAAGTTATTGATTTAATTAAAATAAAGGGTTTATTTGTTGATATATTTGTGTTAAAATACTCATTAGTAATTAATTTTGATAAGGAGGAATGTATGTTTTACAATTTAATCAAAAAAAACGTAGATAAATGGATTAATTCAAGCAATTGCCCAATCAAAGATTTAATAGGCTATATAAAATCCAACGGACAATTAAGAGATGCACAAATTGAAGCAATTGAAACTTATCTCTTTTTAAAAATAAAGTGTAATAATGAGCCATTATATAAAATTTTTTCCAAAGGATATTTAGATACATTCTTAAATATAGATGATTTAGAAATTAAAAGTGACTTTAGGAATTTTTTAAGAAATAATTCTGCTGCAAAAACACTATATTCTATCTCGTTAAACAAAAATGCAAGCGAAGAATTATTTGTAGATTTAAAAAAAGAAATAGAACAAAATTATAGTAGAATAAATTTCGAAACTGTTTTTAATAATATATTTTATGATACTTCTTATACAGATTATATATTTAGCTTACCAATGGGAGCTGGGAAAACATTTTTAATGGCAATGTTTATTTATTTGGATTTATACTTTTCAATTAATGAACCTTCTAATAAAGCTTTTGCACATAATTTTATTATTCTTGCTCCTTCCGGACTAAAATCATCAATAGTTCCAAGTTTAAAGACAATTCAAAATTTTGATGTTAGTTGGATTATTCCTGAGCCTTCAGCTTCTAATCTAAAAAAATTAATTAAATTTGAAATTTTAGATGCTAATAAAAGTGGAAATAAAAGCAATAAGACTAAAAATCCAAATGTTAATAAAATAGCTTTTTACCAACCATTTGATTCTTTAATCGGATTAGTTGTTATTACAAATGCTGAAAAAGTTATATTAAACAGAATTCAATTAAACAAAAATTTACAAATAAATATTTTTGATACTTCAGAAGATGAAGAAGATAAACAAGCTAACGAATTAAGGAATTTACTTGGAAAAATTCCGAATTTATCTATATATATTGATGAAGTTCACCATGCAGCCGATGAAGACATAAAACTAAGGCAAGTAGTAAAAAGTTGGAGTGAGACAGGTACTATTAATTCTATTATTGGATTCTCTGGCACACCGTACTTAAGCCATAAAGAACCTATTGAAGTTTTAAAAAATGAGTTTAGTTTTAAAACTGGAACATTAACAAATGTAGTTTATTATTATCCTTTAATAAATGGAATAGATAATTTTTTAAAAAAGCCAATAGTAAAATCTACAAATGATGACGATTTAAATATTGTAATAAATGGTGTAAAAGATTTCTTAAATAACTACAATGATACCGTATATGCAGATGGAACTATAGCTAAATTAGCAATATATTGTGGAAAAATTGAAAAATTAGAACTAAAAATTTATCCAAAAGTTGCTGAGATTGTAAGTGAATATGGCCTTGATCCTAATCAAGTAATATTAAAATATCATCAGGGAAATAAAGATTTTCCTATATCTGCAGAAAATAAAATTGAATATTTATCTTTAGATACAGAACAATCTAAAAAGAAAATTATCTTATTAGTACAAATTGGTAAAGAAGGCTGGGATTGTAAAAGTCTAACTGGCGTTATATTATCTCAAAAAGGTGATTGTCCAACAAATATGGTATTACAAACCTCTTGCAGATGCTTAAGGCAAGTAATAAAAGGTGAACATGAAAGTGCTATTATTTGGCTTAATAATTTTAATAAGAATATTCTAGAAAAAGAATTAAATAATCAACAACATATTACTATAAAAGAATTTGAATCTGGTAGTAAAAAAAAGAAAAGCTTAACACGTATTGACAGGACTCAACATTTAAAACTAAATAAATTATCATATATCGAATTAAAATTAAATTATGAAACAATTATTAAAAAAAGAGCCAATGATAAAAGTACAATTACTAATTTAAATAATATTTATAAAACATTAAAGGATATAAATAATGAATATCGTAAAGACCAAGTAATAATTGTTAAATCTGACATTGAAGGGAAAAACATATCCACTGAAAATATAGAAGATTATGGAGATGAAATAGCAAGTTATTCAAAATGGTTATTGGAAATATTAAAAGAAAGTATGAATGGAATATCTATAAAACATTTAAAAAAATATGATGATATTTTAAAAAAAATATACAAGTTAATAGTTTTATTGCAGAATGATCAAACAGTCTTTAATAAACAACTTAATCAGGCAAAAATCAGAGAGGATATAAGAAAATCTTTCTACGATTTATATGAATTAAAAATAAAAGAAGAAAATATTGAACAAAATGTAAGTATTTTAAATGTAGAGAAATTAAGAGTTCCTCTTTTTGAATATGAAAAAAATTTGTTGTTTCCTGAAGACCCTAATGATATAAAAAATATTATTTCTAAGGATAAAGGGTTAAGAGAAAAATCATTAGAAGATTATACAAAAGAAGAATTAATGGAATTGATAAAAAGCGGGAAAACCTTTTACCAGACAAATAATAATATTGCTGTACAAAATAGTGAAAAAACTCTTCATTATTTACCATATTATTTTGCACAAAGTAAATTTGAAAAATACTTTATTCAATTGGTACTAGAAATGAGCGAATTTAAAAATAATAATTTAGAAATTTATTATAATGGGGATAAGAATCTAACTAATTTTAGAATAAAAGCATATAAAAGAGAAAAACATAATTTAAAATATCTTGGACTATATACTCCCGACTTTATTTTAATAAAACGAAATAGCAATAGTTCAATATATAAAATTTTAATTATTGAAACTAAAGGACAAGGATACAGTCAACAACAGGATTTTTTAGAGAGGAAAAAATATATGAAAGAAATTTTTTTACCTAAAAACAATCTAAAATTTGGTTATAAAAAGTTTGATTATTTATACATTGAAGATAGTATGTCTTCTGGTGAAATAAAAAGAAATCTAAAAGAAAAAATTAATACTTTTTTTAAGGAGGGATAGTAGTGTCTATTAAATACATACCTTTTTACAAAGAACCTATAAAAGGACAAGCATTATTGGATAATTTTATTAGAACTAGAAGAATTTTAAAATATGAAGGTAATAATAATGTATATACTGGTATACAAAGAGGAATGCCATATTATGAGGTTATCGAGAAAGAAAAAATAGGAAATAATTCAAATAATCTATTGATTAGAGGTGAATGCATCTCTGCTTGTGCATTTTTAAAAGAAAAAGGAATAACTGTTGATTTAGTTTATATTGACCCTCCTTTCGCAAGCGGGGCAGATTATGCAAAGAAAATATATATCAGAAAGAATCCTAAAATTGCTGAAAAAATAAAAAATGTTGAAGAATTAATGCAAGAAGATGAATTACAAACTTTTGAAGAAAAAATGTATGGTGATATATGGAGCAAAGAAGCTTATTTGAATTGGATGTACGAAAATCTTTGTGCTATAAAATCTGTTATGAGTAATAGTGCTAGCATTTTTGTCCATTTAGATTATAGAATGGTTCATTATGTTAAAATTTTACTAGATGAAATTTTTGGTGATGAAAATTTCCAATCTGAAATAATATGGAAAAAAGCAACAAAAACAACCAATTTCAATTCATTAGGTTCAGAACATGATTCTATACTTTATTATACTAAAAATTATGATGATTTCACATTTAATCAACAATTTACAAATCTGAAGGAATCTGAATTATTATCTAAATATATATATTTAGAAAAGGAAAATGGAGAAATTATTAAATTATCAAAAAAACAAAAGGAAGGATTACAGGAAATTCCAAAAGGAAGAAGGTTCAGAGGCGTTCCTTTAATTAATATGAACCAAAATAGACCAAATTTACAATATGACTTTTTAGGATATAATAGAGTATGGGCTTGTTCTAAAGATAAAATGCAAAAAATGTATGATGATGGATTAATTTTTCAAATTAATGGTGGATTACCACAAAAGAAAGGATATCTTGATATTAATAAAGGTGCAAAGGTTAATGACTTATGGACTGATATTAATCCCGTAAATTCACAAGCTAAAGAGAAAGTTGATTATACTACTCAAAAACCAGAAGATTTATTAAAAAGAATTATCAAACTTTCTTCAAATGAAGGAATGGTCGTTGCAGATTTTTTTGGAGGAAGTGGAGTTACTGCAAAAGTAGCAAATGATTTGGGTAGAAATTTTATTCATGTTGA
>CALXJR010000068.1 GCA_944388675.1 uncultured Clostridia bacterium | reverse complement strand
ATTATATTTGTTTCACATGATAGATATTTTGTAAATAAAATAGCAGATTGCATTTTAGAATTTGAAAAAGGAAAAGTTACATTTTTTGATGGAAATTATGAAGACTATATAAAATCAAAAGAATTAAAAAATAATCAAGAGATAAGTAATACTCAAAGAGAAATTAAACAAGAAACAAGTAATTCTCCAAGAGAAATTAAACAAGAAAAAAAGAAAAATAACGATTATTTTATAAATAAAGAAAACAATAGAATAAAAGCCAAAATTAACAAGCTAGAAAAAGAAATAGAGGAAAAAGAAAACAAAGTAAAAAACTTACAAAATGAAATGTTAAAAGATGAATATAGCACAGACTATGTAAAATTAAAAGAAATACAAGACGAAATTCAGCAACTAAATCAAGAAATAGAAGAAAAAATGACAGAATGGGAAGAATTAAGTAATGCTGTTTTTGGGGACACCTTCCAAAAACAGGGTCAATAGTTATAATTTTTTATTATGTTTTTGGTAAGTGTTGCAAAAGACATAGTGTTAAACATTGATTTTTCAAGGTGTTTAGAAAAAATAATTTTTAATCCTGTTTTTGGAAGGTGTCCCCAAAAACAGTTTGAAAAATATAATAAAAAGTATTGACTTAGAGTATACTCAAAGTGATATAAGTACATTATAATACAAACTAAGAGAAAGAAGGAATTTTGTATGGAAAAATCAAAAGTATATTTTACTAAGGAGATTACTCCAGAAAGTTTAATTAAAATTTATGAAGCTTTAGGAAGAGAGCTAAAAGGAAAGGTAGCTGTTAAAATTTCAACAGGAGAGCCAGGAGGACATAACTTTTTAAATCCAAATTTAATTAAAGATTTAGTTCATAAATTAAATGGTACAATAGTTGAATGTAACACAGCATATGCTGGTAGAAGAAATACAACTGAGGAGCATTGGAAAGCAATTAAAGAGCATGGATTTTTAGATATTGCAAATGTTGATATTATGGATGAAGAAGGAGATATGCCAATTCCAGTAGAAAATGGATTCCACTTAAAAGAAGATATTGTAGGAAAACATTTAGCAAATTATGATTCAATGCTTATATTATCACACTTTAAAGGTCATGCAATGGGTGGCTTTGGAGGAGCACTTAAAAATATGTCAATTGGTGTTGCATCTTCAGCAGGAAAAACAAATATACACACAGCTTCAGCTACAACTAAACCATCAGAATTATGGGATAAATTACCAGAACAAGATGCTTTCTTGGAATCAATGGCAGATGCTTGTAAAGGTGTTATGGATTACATGGGAAGAGATAATATTTTATATATAAGTGTTGCAAATAGACTTTCTGTAGATTGCGATTGTGACTCAAATCCACATGAACCAGAAATGGCAGATTTAGGAATATTTGCTTCAACAGATCCAGTAGCTTTAGACCAAGCATGCTATGATGCAGTAGTAAATTCAAATGACCCAGGAAAAGCAGCTTTAATAGAAAGAATGAACTCAAGACATGGAATACACACAGTAGAAACTGCAAACAAATTAGGACTTGGAAACAGAGAATATGAAATAGTTAATATATAAAAAAATACCCAGTAGGAAAATCCTTCTGGGTAAAATTTTCGCCCCAAAA
Organism: uncultured Clostridia bacterium; assembly: GCA_944388675.1. Taxonomy (GTDB): domain Bacteria; phylum Bacillota; class Clostridia; order TANB77; family CAG-508; genus CAG-245. Next base: position 6,682 of record CALXJR010000068.1, on the reverse strand, counting down.
GGACCGCCAAAAATGGGCGAAAACTTGCGTCTTTCATAAAAATAGTATAAACTATTATGCAAAGAAGGTGATTAAAATTAGTCAAGATTTTATAGAATTTATTTTAAAACAGTACAATTTAGGAAAACTACAAAAAGCCCCATCAAAGCTAGTAGGAGGTTTAACTAACCAAAGTTATAAAATTGTAACAAGACAAGGAGCATTTGTTGTAAAAATATTAAATAATGCAAATAAAAATAAATTAAACGAGATAGAATTTACCGAAAAAATAAATGAATTAGCTTATAAAAATGGAATAAAATCACTTCCTGCAATAAAGTTAAATAACTCTTTTATACAACAATATGAAGATATACATTTTATTGTTTATCCATATTTTGATGGAAGGGTAATTTTAAGTAAAGAAATAGATTTAGATAAATGTGGAAGCCTTGCTAGAGAGCTTGCAAAAATACATAGTTTAGATACTAGTAAAATAGAAATTCCAAGCACAAAACAAATATATGATGATAAAATTGATTTTAAGTTTTATTATGATAAAACAAAATACATAGATGAAGAGTGGGCTAAAGCTTTTAAAGATAAGTATAAAATAATATCAGACATTTATGAAAAATCTTATGATGCCTATAAAAAACTATCTAACCAAAAAACATTTACACATAAAGATTTAAATAGATTAAATGTATTATGGAAAGAAAATGATTTTGTAATAATAGACTGGGAAAATGCTACATTTAGTAATCCTAGTATAGACTTTTTTAGTACTGCTTGGTTCTTAACAGATGATGTGAAAGAAGATAAATATAAAGTGTTTGTTAGAGAATATTTAAAAAATTTCAAACTTGAAGATAGGATGGAAACAGCAGTATACGCAGGAATGATTGACGAAGTTATATGGCTTGAATTTAATTTAAGAAGAAGTCTAGGTATGATTTCCAAAGATAAACAAGAAATAGAACTTGGTAAAACACAAATAATTACGCCAATGACTGAAATAATTAATTATTATAGTAAAATAGATAAAATGATAGAAATATTAAAAAATAATAGTTGTTTTTCTCATAATTGATGATATAATTTTATTAAAATCTAAAAAGATATGTTTTGAGGAGGTATAACAATGGTTGATCTTTTATTTCTATTGTTCGTATTTTTGTTAACTTCTATTATTTTTCTACTCATTGCCTATATAGTTCGGCTAAGAAAAGAAAATAAAGAACTCTACCATGAACTATATTCAGAAATAGATAAAAACATGGAAATAGAAAAACATGTTATGGTTATTGAAAAACCTATAGCTTTGAAAGAAGCAAAATATTGCCGGATTTTAACTGCAAACGCCTTTTTCATGAGAGATACATTATATCCAACATCATCTACTCATCCGATTATAATAGTTCAAAATGAACACCAAAAAAAAGCTATGGTTTTCCTGTACAACAAACAATATCATTGATGAAAAACTCCTTTATCAGTACACAAATTGCACTGATAAATACAAAACACGGCAAACTAATAAAACGGTTTGCCGTGTTCCTCTATTATAATATCGACCCAAAAGGATTCTCCCAGATGTGCGAAAATTAAACTTCAATTTCTTTATTAAACTGTTTCATAAACCAATCATTTGTAGCTTTTCTACTTTTTAATATTAAAATATTATTCTTATTACTTTTATCTAAAATTTCTTTAACCTTTTTACCAGTTGTTTTGTCCCAATTGTATGCAAATTTTATAAATTTAAATTCAAGTTTTTCTTTACAACCAGGAATTTCTGGCCTTTCTTTTCCTCTTAATTTAAAGTATCTAGAGACTACACCTTTAATTCTTGCAATAGTAGAAAATTGCAAAAAAATTACCAAATCTGAATTCTCGATTCTGTTTGGTAGTGTTGATGTGTAAGTGCCTTCAATAACCCATTTAGGCTCTATTATTTTACTTAATATAATTTCATCTCTTTCTTTTTTATCTCTTGGCTTCCAATTTGCAAAATGACATATTCCATCTAAATGATAAATAGGTACATCTAGAACTTTACCAATGTTATTTGCTAAAGTGCTTTTACCAGTTCCAGGTCCACCAATAATAGAAACTTTTCTTAAAACATCCATTACTTTTGACCCTCCCACATAATGATTATATAGTAAACTGCAAAAGAATGCAAGATATTTATTTGATTATACTATTAAAAACTTAGTGTTTGAAGAAAGCATTGCCCACCTGGGCTTTTATATTTTATTTTTCAAAATCATTGTTTTAATTTAAATAAAAGAGTATAATGTCATCATATTAATAAAAAGGGGGATCAAAGTTATGGACAATCTTAGTCCTAATACAAAATTAGAAATAGCAGTAGAAGTTATTGCGGCCAAAATCGCAAAAGTTTCAAATGCAGGCTATACAATAAAAGACGAAAAAATGCAAAAGCTTATTGAAGAAAGAAATCAAATGTACCAAGGAAATGAACAAGTAATTGATAAAATAATAAAAGAATATGGTAAAGAAGGTGAATAGTATTGGAAGAAAGATTTAACTCACTTGAAGAAGCATGTAAGTATTATAAACTTACACAAGAAGAACATGAACAAATAGGAAAACATATAAATGAAATTATGATGTTTGGAAAACAGCCACAAGAAACTCCAATTGCAGTTATAGATATTGCTCCTCCAGGTTCTGGAAAAACTGGATTAAATGGATATGCTTTAAAACAATTTCCAAATGCAAATTTGATAATTGTAAATAATGATGAATTAAAACCATTCCACCCAAAAGCAGATGAAATAGCAGAAAAATATCCCGAATATTATATTAAAGTTACAAATGAAGAAAGTAAACGTTGGACAGATGAATTAGTGGATAGTGCAATCGAAGGAAAATATAATTTGTTGTATGAAGGTACTGGAAGAAAAATATCAATTTTTCAAAGAATGATAGATCAGATGAGACAAAAAGGCTATAAAATAATAGTAAGAGCCATGGCTGTAAATGAACTTACTTGCCTTATGTCGATAGTTGAAAGATATGAGGGACAAGTTGCTAAAAAAGGATGGGGAAGACTTGTATCTGTTGAAACTTTTTATAAAGCTTATGATGAAGAAATGTTAAACACTTTAAATACGTTTGAGTCAGCAGGAATGGTAGATGTTGTAGAAGTTTATGTAAGAGGAGATAAACCAACAGAGCCAATTAGAATATATGGAAATTCAAGTAGAGAATACAAAGATGCAAGAACAGCAGTAGTAGAAGGAAGAAAGCAAGATAGAAAAAGTGCAGTACAATACTATGAACAAACATTTAGTAAAGCTATGAAAAACTATAAAAATACCCCAGAAGAAATAGAATTAATTGAAAAGATACAAGGCTTATATAAAGTGAATGATAAAGATGAGCCAGAATTATAGTAAATAAAAAAGGGGTGTAAAAAAATGAAAGAAGATTGTACAATTGGAGATATAACCAAACAAGTGGAAAATGCATCAACAAGTTATGAAGTGAGTAATACTGATTTAAAGAAAAAATATATATTATGGAATATTGAAGTTTTTAATATTATTGCAAAACATGTGAGTGTAAGTAAAGGAACTTTTGGAACAGGTTATCCTTTTTATGTTTTAGACAGTAACTTACAAGGAAAATTACCAATAATTCCAGAGCAAATTAGATATAATATGCAATTAGTAAAAGATGGAAAACCATTTCAAAAATCTATATGGCTATGTAAACCATGTTTGGAGAAAAAATATTCTACTATGCCTGATTTAAAAAAAGTATGTAAACCTTGCCCTAATATGCCAAAAAATTTAAAACCTAGAAAAATTATTAATAGATTACCTGATATTGACATGTGGCTTGTATGTGAAGATGGTTGTACAAAAAAAGCACAGGCTGAATTAATAGAATTATTTAAACAGTATAATATGCATACTTCAGATGTTGATCCTATAAAATCAATAGATGAAGTTTCTTATATAACAGAAATGGTAAGTAAAGGGGTATTTCCCAAAAAGCTACTCCCAATTGATGCTCATATTGTAGAGTTTTCAGACTTAAAGATGTTAATTGAAGAAGTTCCAGGAGAGCTTGAAAAATCTGTAAAAGATGGTGTAACACCTTATTTGCCAATTAATCCTAAATCTTATAGAAAAGATTGGCAATATGATGATGAAGCATATAATTTTATATTTGACTATTTAGCATCATTAACACCTTTTAATTTTGCTAAAGAATTAGAAAATGACTTGGAAAGTAGTAGAGCTAAAGTTGTGCAATTATTTTCAACCAATGAATTATTTGATTTATTAATGAATTCTGCAACAGGAGCAGCATTTAGAAGATTTCAAACTCCTGAGGTAAAGCAACAATTTTTTAATAGAATGAATAATTGGAAAAATATACACACAAGAGCTAACAATGCACAAGAATTAGAAGAAAATGCAAGATAGAAAGGAAGTATAGAATGAAAAGAATAGATTTACATATACATACTACAATGTCTGATGGAGCTTTTACTCCAAAACAGGTTATTGATGAAGCATATAAAAATGGGGTATCTGTTATGGCAATAGCAGACCATGACACAACAGAAGCCTATACTGATGAATTATTTGAATATGCCAAAAGTAAAAATATAAAATTAATTCCAGCAGTTGAAATATCTACCAAGGCAAGTAAAGCTGGAGTACATGTTTTAGGTTATAATTTTGATTGGAAAGATGAAAAATTTAAAGAAAAATTATTTAAATTAAGAAACATAAGGCATGACTATCTTCATGATGTGTCAAAAAAATTAGAAGAAATTGGGTACTATTTAAATGTAGAGGAACTTGATAAAATAGATGCTGTTACAAAAGCCCATATTGCTCTAGACATAGTAAATAATAAGTATAACAAAGATAAATTAATGAATGACTTTGGCTACATTCCAAGTAAAGGTGAATTCATCGAAACAATAATGAATGAAAATTGCCCAGCATATGTAACAAAGAGAACAGTAAGTCCAAAACAAGCAGCAGATATAATAAGAGAGGCAAATGGTAAAGTAGTTTTAGCACATCCAGTTGCATATGTTCATGAGGATGGATTTACAGATGAAGATATATTAAACATAATAAATGATATGAAGCCAGATGGTTTAGAGGCAAATTATATATATGTAGACCGCAATAATAACTTAATAAATGAAACTAAAAAATGGAATGAATTTGCAAAAGACAATAATTTATTTGTTACTATTGGTTCAGATTTCCATAATAAAGATGGAATAAGACCAGAGATAGGTTTTGTAAACACAAATTTTGCTTTAACAGATGAAGAAATAGATAAAATTATAAAAAATATACTTGAGTAAAATTTAAAATTACAAAAATTTACATTGCAATCTATTGGTTTTTGTTTACTTATATATTACACTATTTGTTATAGGAAATGAGAATAAGCAGATGTGGTTTGCCACTTTTGATTCGCAATTTAACTTGCGAGAACGGAGGTGGTGCTATGATAGAAGCTGTTTTGATGCAACTAATATATTTACTTTTATTTAGTGTAATTGTAGAAACTATTATAGTATTTGCCTTAATTATATTGGTAATATTTTAAGCAAATAAATAAAAAACACATCTGTAACTTTGCCCAGTTAGATGTGTTTTTTTACATATAATAAGTGGCAAACCATTTTGTGGTTTCTTCATTTCCTATAAATATTATATACATTTATTATTTATTTGTCAAATGTTTTCCGATATATGCAGAAACACTAGCAGTAAACAATAATTCAATGTTGCACATTATGTAAAATTATGTTATAATAATATTTATAGAGAAATTTTTTCTCTTGTTGTTCGACCTCTGTACATCAGAGGATAACCCACTAGCTCAAATTTGAGGAGGTACGAAAATGAGCAAATCGTTAAAAGAGTCAGTTAAGATTCAGGTAAGAAAAACAAAAAGAGAAAAAGAAAAGAGGAGAAAGGAACAAGAACGGCTAAAGGATAGCGAAGCTCTCAGAAAAATGGAAAATGCAATGATGAGTCGGCTTGAAAATCTACTTGCAGTCGATAGTATTCGAGGCACCGGATGGACATGGGAAGAAACTCAAAGTCTTAAAAAGTTAGGCTTTAGTTATGAGCCAATCTTCGAAGAAAGAATCTTCAGTGTTCCTTCGTATGAAGGAGGAAAATACACCCCTGCACAGCTTCTGGCTCGGAAGTATAATGCCGAGCTGAAAAAAGCAAGAAAGAAACGGAAACAGGAAATGCAACCAATCTGCAAGGAACTTGCGGAGAAGCTGAAAAGCAGACAGTTTACAATTGAGTCTGTGGGCTTGTACCACAATGCCATCGCTGTAAAAGTAGATGGCAATCCTGGAAAGTATGACTATGACAGGACTGTCGTGTCTCAATTCCTGAAAAGAAGAGGTCTCAGACTCAACCGTATAGAGGAAGGGATGATTTACATTGAAATGCCTGACTGACTCTTGACTCTGCTCTAACCGGGGGACCCTTCGCATTGGCATTAAGCCTTTGCGGAGGGTCCTTCGGTTTTTTTGTTTTGTCACTTACTTGTCACTTATAAATTGCTACAATATCTTCAGGAGGTAAGCAATGGAGATATTAAGAGTAGAAAATTTAAGTAAAGTATATGGAAAAGGAGACTCTAAAGTTGTGGCAATAGAGAACAT
>CALXJR010000067.1 GCA_944388675.1 uncultured Clostridia bacterium | reverse complement strand
CAAGGAGTAAGAACATTTTTATATGAACAATTTGTATTACCAAAGAGAACTGTTAAAATAGGAGACTTAGAAAATGTTATAATAACGTATACATATGATGGAGAAGAAAGTTTTGAGATAAATACAGAAGACGCAGAGCTAATAAAAATGATAGAAAAAATATCTAATAAAAGACTAATTGATTATTCTAGTCAAATAGGATTAGCTTATCTTGGCTATTATAAGGTGGATTTAGGAAATGATGTAAGTTTTTGCTTTGATAACTATGATGATGATGGACTTGTTTTTATAACAGATAAAGATAAAACTTTTTTAACAAAAATTAATCCAGAAATATTAGAGAAAGTTATTGAAATAGTAGATGAAAAACTTGCAGAAAAAGCAAAAATATTTGAAACAGACAGAGTAACACTTTCACAAAAAGATAATTCTAATAAAATAGAAATAACAGAAAAAACAGCAGTAGACTACATACTAGAACAATGCAAAAATGTATATATAAAAGAAATAGACTATTTACCATCAATAGTATCTCCAGATTATGAGCTAGAATTTAATAATGAAGTTAGCCTACTTATTTACAAAGATAATAGTAAAGGCTGGCTATTAAAAGATGGAATACTTTCAGAAGCTTATGGAGTAGATACATTTGAAAATATTATAAAAAATGCGTTAGAAGATAACCAAACTAAAAAAGAAATGTTTACTACAGATAAAATAGCAATAGAATATAAAGATAAATCAATAGAAATAACAGACAAAGAACAAATAGAAAAAATAACAACACCACTAATATACAGCAAGATAGAAAGTCGTGATTTCTTAAAAACATATGATATAACGGAAGAATATAATGGTGGAATAAAAGTAAAAATAAATAACTATGAATACTTAATACCAGGCAAAAAAGGAAAAACAACTATAGGAAACAGATACATAATCTCACAAGATGGAGAAATAAGTCTATGTTTCCCATTAGCTTCAATAGACAGTTATATAAACGAATTACTAGGAATTAAAGTAGAACAAACAGGAGGATCAACAGTTATGATAGTTCCAAGTGATTAATTCAATAAATAAAAATAATTAAATTATATTGAGGAAGAACTTCTTTTGCAAGTAGAAAAAATTAAGAGAAGAATTACATTTGGTAGTTCTTCTTATTTAATTTCTTTACCTTTTCTGATATAATGTGAATGTCCTTACAGAAAACTTACAAAAATCTTACAATTCTATGGGGATTTATAAAGGGCAATACCATATAATTTGTTTATTAACATGAAAGGGATGAATTATATGGTAAAAAAACAAAGAAATAGAAGCAATATTAATGCATTTATAATCATTTTAATTATTATAGGAATGATAGCATTTATAAAAAATAATAGTAAACAAAGTCAAACAAGTAGCAAAAAAGATATAGAAGCTTCTACTATTGACAATAATATAATCCAGAGTAGTAATATAAAAGTAAATGCAAAAAGTAATAAAGATTTGGGATGGGAATTAACACTTGTAAATAAAGATAATGAATTACCAGAAGATTATCAAATTCCTTTAAAAAGTATTGATGAATATAGAAAATTTGATAGTAGAGCAATACAATATCTAAATAAGATGATTGCAGATATGAGAAATGACGGAATAACAAATATATGGGTACAATCTGCATATAGAAGTGTAGAAGATCAAACAAGAATCTTTAATAATAAAGTTGAGGAATATAGAAAACAGGGAAAATCTTTAAAAAAAGCTGAAGAACTTACTGAATTAACAATCAATAGACCAAGACAAAGTGAACATAATTTAGGACTAGCTGTAGATTTTAACTATGTTGATTACTCATTTGATGAAACTTTAAGCTATAATTGGTTAGTAAAAAATGCAGAAAAATATGGATTTGTTTTAAGATATGCAAAAGATAAAGAAAGTATTACAAAAGTAAAATATGAGCCTTGGCATTGGCGATATGTTGGAAAAGAAAATGCTAAAAAAATGAATGAGCTAGGCTTGTGTTTAGAAGAATATGTTGAATATTTGAGTAAGTAAGAAGGGGTTTGAATGAAAAAAATTTTAGTAGTTGAAGATGAGGAAAATATTTCAAAATTAATTTGTGATACATTAAATTTAGGTGGATATGGTTATGATATGGCTTTTGATGGAAAAATAGCAGTAAATAAAGTATTAAATGAAGATTATGATTTGATTTTGTTAGATATAATGCTACCTGAATTAGATGGTTTTGAAGTAATGGAGAAAATAAAAAGTAAAAATATCCCTATAATATTTTTATCTGCAAAAAATGATGTATCCTCAATAGTAAAAGGATTAAAAGATGGGGGACAAGATTATATAACAAAACCATTTGAGCCATTAGAATTATTGGCTAGAATAGAATTACGAATTGGAAAAAATAATATAGAAACTTATAAATATAAAGATATAATAGTAAATACAAAAGAAAGACTTGTATATAAAAATAATAATCAAATTGCTCTTTCTCCTAAAGAATATGATTTATTGGTATTATTACTAAAAAATGTTGGAGTAGCACTTTCAAGAGATATAATTTTAAATGAGATTTGGAATATAGATGAAGATATAGAAACAAGAACAGTAGATTATCATATAGGACAATTAAGAACAAAATTAGATCTAAAAGACGAAATAAAAGCAATAAGTAAAATTGGATATAGAATAGAGAAAGAATAGGAATTAAAATGAAGTTTAGGCAAAAAATATTTTTAATAACTTTTATCTTTGAAACTATTAGTATAATTATAATTGGTATCACTATAATTAACAACAATTACAATAAACTAATTGATAGTCGAATCGAAAGTAATAAAGGAAATATTCATAATATAGCAAGTATCTTAAAATTTTATAGTGCGGATGAACTAAATAGTAGTTTATTTAACAAAGATAATACATATTATGAAATATCAAAGGATGACAATATAATATATACTAATTTATCAATTGAAAAAAATGATATAGAAGAAATAATAAAGCCTTCTAGTAGCCAAATAAAAGCAACTATTTTTAATAAAATGCTATTTATGTCAGCAAAAGAAAATGAGTATGATATTATACTTGTTGAAGATATATCAGATATATTTGAAAATAGGCAAGACCAAATTTATTATTTTGTGAGAATAAGTATGATTACATCTTTTATAATGGCATTTGGGTTATATTTAGTAATATTTTTACTAACTAGAAGAATAGATGATTTAGATAAAGCTGTTAATAAGATTGAAAAAGGAGATTACTCTATAAGAGTAAAAAAGTTAGGAAATGATGAAATAGGTGATTTTGGAAAATCATTTAACAAAATGGTGAATTCTATAGATGAAAAGATAACAGAGATACAAAAAGTTTCGGAAAATAGAAAAAACTTTATACACAATATTACTCACGAAATAAGAACTCCGCTAACATCAATAATAGGATATTCTAGTTTGATAAAAAATGGCAAAATTAAGGATTCAAAAACAATTATAGATTATAATAATAAAATCTATGAAGAAGGAAATTATTTAAACCTAATATCTCAAAGATTAATAGACATTGTGTTATTAGATGGGAAAAACTTAAACTTAGAAAATATAGATATTTCACAATGCTTAAATAAAGCAATAAATAATATAATAGATACCTATACAGATATTACTTTTATCAAAAATATAGAGAAAAATATTATTGTAAAAAGTGATGAAATACTATTACATTCTTTGTTTACAAACATCTTAAAAAATGCAGCAATAGCTTGTGAAAATAAAATCAATAAAATAATAGAAATTTCACTAAAAATAGATTTGAATGATGAAATTTATTTAATTATAAAAGATAATGGAAAGGGAATGACAGAAGAACAGTTAGATAAAGTATTAGAGCCATTTTATACTTTAAATAAAGATAGAAATAGAAAAACATCTGGAATGGGATTAGGATTACCATTATGCGTAAAAATATGTGAAGTGTTAAATGGAGATATAAAAATTACAAGTAAATTAGGAGAGGGAACAATCGTAACAATTAAATTTAAAAGGAATGGATGAGAATATGAAAAGATTGAAAGGAACAGTTATTTTTATTATTTGTTTCTTAATCATTTTAGCTTTAGATTTTACATGGTATAAAAACATTAATAGATTCTTACCAACACACGAAAAAGAATTATATTCATTTCCGAATGATGAAAAAGATGATAGGAATGATTTTTTATCAGAGATGTATGAAATAGTTATAATGAAAAATAGTTATAAGCAAACCATTAAATTTGAAGAGATAAGAAATAATAATATATTATATAATTTAATAAGAAATATAAATGATGAAGATAATGATATTGAAGAACTTAATTCATATATTAGTGATTTATCAAATACTATATATGGAAATTTAAAAGCTTTAAATATAAATGTTAATGGCATGGATTACTTAATAATATATTCAGAAGATATGAAAAAATTGTATTATTTGAATGTAGGAGAGGCACTCGCAAACTATGAATCAACATATAACATATTAGATGAACAAGCTGATTATTATGGAATTGACCAAATACAGGAAGAGTATAATGAAGAAGTAATTTTAACGGAAAGTAACGAAAATGAGAACACAAAAGTAGAAAAAAATATAGAGAAACTTAGAAATAATGTAAAAATAGCATTTTCGAATATGGTCAAGACTTATGAATTTGAACCAGATACTATTATTTATAGAGGAAATTATTACATACTAAAAGATAGTACAAGAGATGTAACAATATATTACAATGATATATCTGATGTTATATTTGGCTTTTATATAGGATTTAATAAATAAAGGAGGAAATAAATAAAATAATGTGGAGGCAGAAACTATACAAATAGGCAATAAAGATATAAGAGGTTGTATAGCTTGTAATTTAATTGCACCCACAAAGTTTAACTTTTGGGTGTTAATTTATTTCAGGTGCATATAAATGTGAAAGTTGTGTGAAACTAAAAATTATAATATTGACAGTACCAGTAAAAGAGAATAAACTATTAATGATTTAACAATTTTAAAGTAAGTAAATTTGACCTAAAAAATAGAAAGAGAGAGTAGAATGTTTGGAAATATTGTTACAAATTCTAAATTACTAAGTGATGAGGATAAAAAATATTATAGTAAATATTATTGTGGGCTTTGTAAAGCTTTGCAAGACAATTATAAAAATATTAGTAGACTTACTTTAAACTATGATATGACATTTTTAATAATTTTATTAAATGAAATATATAAAGAGAGAAACCAAGAATTAGAATGTAGATGCTTTGTTCATCCATTTAAGAAACATAATTATATAAAAGGAAAATTTACAAGCTATGTAGCAGATATGAATATTTTACTTTCATATTATAAAATGATAGATGACTGGAAAGATGATAAAAATATTATTGCTATTTCATATGCTAAATTAATAAAAAACAGTTTTAAAAAAGTATGTAAAAAATATCCTAAAAAAGCAGAAATTGTAAATAATAGTTTAAAAAAGCTAAGTAAAATAGAAAAGAAAAATATATTAAATCCAGATATGCCAGCAAAATGTAGTGGAGAAATGTTTGGAGAGATATTTTCACCATATGAAGATGAATATTCTGAAAAATTAAGAAATTTTGGAGATTCTATAGGAAAATTTGTATATATACTAGATGCTTGTATAGATTTAGAAAAAGATATAAAACATAAAAAATATAATCCATTAGTTACAAGTTCAAAAAAAGAATTTGATGATATGCTTAACTTGCTTTTAGCAGATTGTATAGAAAAATATAAACAATTAAATATCTCCAATACATTAATAGAAAATATTTTGTATTCAGGAATATGGACAAAATATGAAATATACAAAAAGAAGGGAGAAAAGTAAATGGCACAAGATCCATACAAAGTGTTAGGAGTACCATATGGAGCAACAGAAGAAGAAATAACAAAAGCTTATAGAAAGCTAGTAAAAAAATATCATCCAGATTTACATCCAGGTGACCAAGAAGCAGCTAAAAAAATGAGTGAAATTAATGAAGCATATGACCAAATAAAAGAAGGAAAAGCAAATCAATATGAATATTCAAATAGCCAAGCAAATAGTAATGGAAAAACAAACCTTTACCAAGTAGCCGCACATTTTATTGCAACCGGAATGTATGTTGAAGCACTAAATGTACTTTCGCAAATACAAGAAAGAACAGCACAATGGTACTATTTAAGTAGTATTGCAAACTTGTATACAAATAATAAAATAACAGCATTAAACTATGCCAAAATTGCAGTACAAATGGAGCCAAACAATTTATCATATCAAAAACTATTACAACAAATTCAAAGTAGTGCAAATATGTATAATAATCAGAGTATAAATTATGGTAGACCACTAGATATGCAAAATATATGCCTATGGTGGTGCTTAATAGATTCAATATGTAATTGTCTTTGTGGTCCAACATTTATATGTTAGGAGGAATAGTATGAAATTTATAGATAAATTCAATGAATATTTTAAAAATAAAGAACAAAAAAATATAAATAATAATAAAATGGATGAATTATATAAGTTCTTATTTATAGCATTTTTTGTAATTTGGGTTATAAATATCTTCTTAAGAAATCCGATTTTATTAGCATTATGGATAATAGATTGTTTATTTATTATATATAGAGCAATGTTAAAAAATCCATATAAAAGACAAAATCAAAATATGAAATATTTAGCAATTAGAAACAAAATACTAGAAAAGTTCAAATTACAAATAAGAAAATGGAAAGATAGAAAATCATATATTTACAGAAAATGCCCAAATTGTAAAGCAGAAATAAGACTCCCAAGGAAAAAAGGAAAACATGTATGTACATGTCCTCGTTGCAAAAAAGACTTTGATGTAAAATGTAATTAAATATCAATATAAAAGGAGGTGAGAATATGTTTAGAGATTTAGTAAAGAAATATGAAAAAAATTCAATTATCATTTCTATATTAATGTTGATAGTTTCTTTATTTTTAATATTTATGCCATTTAGCTCTGCAGTAACCGTAATTTTAATATTTGGAATATTTACTATCATAGATGGTATTGTCCATATAGTTTCTTATTTTAGAACAGAACCAGATAACAAACTTGCAAATTTTGAATTTGCAGAAGGAATCATGGGAATAATTGCAGGTATTTTAATTCTCTCTTGTGCAGATGCTTTAGTATTATTTATGCCTATTATGATAGGAACTTGGATTATTGTAAAAAGTATTGCTAAAATGCAAATAGCACTAAATATGAGAAGCAGTCAAGAAAGTAATTGGATTTTAGTTTTAGCATTATCAATTATAACATTATTAATAGGAATATTTATTATACTAAATCCATTACCTGGATTTTTAGCAATAACAATAACAATGCTTGGAATTTTACTTGCAATATATGAGATTATAAATCTTGTAGAGGCAATTTATATATTATATAAATTAAAAGATTAAAACTTACATAAAGAAATTATACTACTAAAATGTAGAATAATTTCTTTTTTTTTAAATTTTATGCAAAATTTTATGTCTTTATGGTATAATAAAAAACATGAAAGAGAAAATATATAATTTAATTAAAAATTTAATAAAAATAATAAAAGCAATACCAACAAAAATAAAAATATTAATTGTAACCATAATACTAATTATAATAATAGCAATAATAATTGTTTCTGTAATAATAGAAGAACAAAGTAAACAAAAATACGTATTATATGATGGAGAAAATTTAAACGAAGAAAAATACCCAGGCTATAAAGAACTAATAGATGAATTGCAAGAAAAACATCCTAATTGGACATTTACACTATTTTATACAAGACTAGACTGGAACGAAGTAATTGCAAATGAAGGTCATTCAGACACAAGAACAAATCCATTAAACTTAATTCCAGACTCTTCAAAATACCCAGAAGACTGGAGATGTGAAATCTGCGAAGATAAAAAATATGATAATGGAACATGGCTATGTGCTTCAAGTAAAGCAATAAAACATCAAATGGACCCAAGAAATATATTAAATGAAGATAATATATTTCAATTTGCAGAGTTAAAATATACAGAAGGTGCCCAAACAGTAGAAGGAATTAAATCACTTACAGAAGGTTCTTTCTTAGAAGGAGACGAAATAGCAGAAGCACTTTTGCAAGCTGGCAAAAATGCAAACTTAGATGCATATTTTGTAACCTCAAGATTAATACAAGAACAAGGCAGAAGCGGAACTACACTTTCAAGGGGTTATGAATATAATGGCACAATAGTATATAATCCATTTAATGTAAATGCTACTGGTAACTCAAGTGAAGAAATCTTGCAAAATGCAGCACAGTATGCATATAATCA
>CALXJR010000066.1 GCA_944388675.1 uncultured Clostridia bacterium | reverse complement strand
TTTATGGAATTTAATAATGTATATTTTTGTACATTATTAAATTCCATTTTTTGTACATTCTTATATTATCATTAACAAAAAAGTAGTTTAAAAATATATGAATTTGTGTTATAATACATTTTGTTACGGATTTACCGTAATTATTCGAATACCACCGTTTTGACTAAAGGAGGTAAAAAGTATGGAGTGGTATAATTGTAGCAATTCTACCAGATGGGGAATTGAAATTTCTCCAGAAGGTGAAGTTGTGCAGGTTATGTACTCACGCGGTGATGAACGGAGATCTTACAAGAAGACTCCGCTGATGTCTGAACTTCCTATCACTGAAGAAGTTTTGATGGATGCCTTTGAGGCAATCATCAGAGGCAGTGATGCAGGAACGCATGAACTTGCCCACAAGGTTAAGGGCGAAGATGCGAAAGTCTTGTACGACATTGCACTCTTTGAGCGTGACAGGGCAAATACTATTCTGGATGTCATAAGCCATAACCGCTAAAACCATACCAAGCTGGGCGCCACAGGGAAGAAATAAATCCCTGTGGCGCTTCAGCATTTTGTATACAAAATATTAAATTTATACAAGGTTATTTCAATAAGTAAAACAGTTGAAAATTATGTAAATTTATGTTATAATATATATGTTACGGGTTTACCGTACTGTATTGAATAAACTGACAACACAAGGGAGGTACAATATGTTTTACGCAGAATCCTACAATCAGGAATGGTGGGTAACCGTCAATGAGGAAGGAACTGTCACAAGTGTGGAGCTCCTTAACGGAGGAAGTGCATTTGGAACGCGCACGACCTTCAAGAAGGATCCTAAGCTGGGGGAAACCAGGCTGACAGAGGCAATCAAGATTACCTGCTTTGGCTTTTTCGCAAGAAATGGCCAGTCGGTGGTAATCGATTCGCTTGTGGAGGTCCTTAGAGGGCGAGATGCAGAGTTGATGCAGCACGCCCTTCAAGGCATCATGACTGATTGTCAGAGGCGGTTAGGCAAACTCCGCATCAAGGACAACTAACACGTAAAACAGGAAACCGCGGGGATTTTATCCCTGCGGTTTCCATCATTATGGGAAATTGAAATTTCTTAGAGCTGTGTTTGGCAAAATTGAATAGTATCTACAATCCCTAGAGCAGATTGCTGAAAACAACTGATTATCACTCATACTATTCTGGGGCGCCACAGGGAAGAAATAAATCCCTGTGGCGCTCTAAGCATTTATTTGCAAAACTTCTTGACAGGAGATTTTAGTATGATAAAATATGTACATAATAATTATAGAATTGGAAGTGCAAAATGAACCAGAAAAAACAACTATTAATGAACACAATAATAATCGCAGTAGGAAAACTAAGTACACAAGTAATCTCGTTTTTACTATTGCCACTATATACATCAAAATTAACTCCAGGTGAATATGGAACATATGACTTTTTAGTAACGCTATCTACATTTTTAGTACCAATAATAACACTACTTATGGAAGAATCTATGTTTAGGTTCTTAATTGATGCAGATGACTTAAAAGCTAAAAAAAGAATTATAACAGCAACAATTTCATACACATTAGTTGGAACAGTTATATTCTCGCTGTTTGCAGCAATTATAATGTCTGCAATTCATTATGAATATACATGGGTATTTATACTATTTGTAATATCTAATATTTTAATTGGACTAAGCAATGCACTCGCAAGAGGTATGGGCAAAATAAAACTATACTCACTATCAAACTTTATTTTAGGTGCATCAACAATAGTTTTAAATATTCTATTTATAGTAACATTTAAACTTGGAGTAAATGGCCTATTATGGTCAAACACAATTGCAAACACAGCTACTGCAATAATTGTTCTTATGATGCTACATTTACCTTTATTTATAAGCAGAAAAGACTTAAACAAAAAGACTTTAACAGAAATGGTAAGATATTCAGCACCATTAGTACCAAACAATTTATCTTGGATAGTTATATCATTATCTGATAGACTAATGCTTACATGGATGGCTGGAAGTGACGCAAATGGTATTTATTCAATAGCTAATAAATTCCCAAACATTGTATACACTTGTTATGGATTTTTCTCAACTGCGTGGAAAGAATCTGCAGCAAGAATTTTAAAAGAGGATAATAAAGTACAATATTATAACAGTATATATAAAGATGTAAAATTCTTTTTAAAAGCAATTATCTTAGGATTAATAGCGATAATGCCTTTTGCTTTTCCTATTTTAGTAGACCCAAGTTATAATGATGCATACATATATATCCCAATATTAACAATTTCAATTTATTACACAAATATGTCAAATTTCTATGGTGGAATATTTACAGCATATAAGGATACTAAAATAATGGGAACTACAACATTTGCAGCCGCTATTATTAATATAGTTATAAACTTATTATTTATAAACAAATTCGGAATATATGCAGCAACATTTTCTACATTAATATCAAATGTTATAGTATATGCATATAGAAGATATAAATTAAAAAAATACATCAAATTAAAAGAAAAATTCAATTATGTATTCTGGATACTACTTGCAATAACACTTGTATCATACTACTTTAATAACATGATATCAAACATAATAGTATTTATAATTGTACTTGCATATTGTATATTCACAAATTACGGATTTATAAAAGGAATAATAAATCCAATAATCTCAAAATTTAAAAAATAAGGAGAAAACATGTATACTATTGAAGAATATGACAAAGAAAAATCCAAAGTATTAAAATATGTTTTATATAAAAAAAGAACAAAGCAGGAAATAAAAAATAAATTTTCAGGCTCTATAGAATCTGAAATGTTAAATGATATTATAGATGAGTTAGAAGAAATTGGTTATATAAATGATAAAGATTATATAGCCAGATGTGTTAATGATTTTATTAAATTAAATAATTTATCTATAAAAGAAGTAAGATATAAATTAATGTCTAAAGGAATTTCAAATGATTTAATAGATGATTATATGCAAGAAAATGAAGACGAGATGGAAAATTATGAAATAGAATCAGCCAGAAAAATTTTAATAAAAAAACAAAATCAAATGGAAGAAGATGAACTAATTAAATATTTGCTAAAAAAAGGTTATCAAACAAGCAATATAAGACAAGCAATAGAAAATATGGATGAATAAAAGAAAGTGAGAAAAAATGCCAAATTTATTAACATTAGAAACAAATAGATATGCTATAAAAATAGATAATTTTGAAGGACCGTTAGATTTATTATGCCATTTAATTGATAAAAATAAAATGAACATAAATGATATTAATTTAACAGAAATAACTGACCAATATGTAGATTATATAAACAAAATGGAAGAAATGAACTTAGAAGTTACTAGTGAGTTTATAATAATGGCTTCAACTCTTATTTATTTAAAATCTAAAAGTCTGCTTCCAAAAGAAGTGGATGATGAAGAAGAAATTTCTGAAGAAGAACTTTTAAGGAGAATTGTTGAATATAAAAGATATAAAGAAATAACAAAAACATTAAGAGAAATGTATGACAAAAATGCAGTTAGATTTTACAAAGCACCAGATGAAATAAAACTTCCAAAGCAAAAGCTTGAAAGAAATTATGACAAGCAAGAAATAATAGATGCATATTCAAACATTGTTAGAGTAAATAAAGAAAAAGTAAATGAAAATGCAAGTAATATAGAAAAAATAGCAATTACAGATAAATACACAGTTGCAAGTAAAGTTAAAGAAATACTAAAACAGTTAATAAATAAACCTAAATTTGTATTTAATAAAGTATTTTCACTTCAAAGATGTGAAAAAGAAGAACTAGTTACAGCTTTTTCAGGATTATTGGAACTTTCAAGAAGAAGTAAAGTAAAAACAGAGCAGGATAAACTATTTGGTGATATATCAGTTGAAAAGAATAATAATAAAATTGCATAATAATGTTTAATTTGGTAAAAAATGGGTAAAACTAATATCAAGGTATTTTAAAGGAGATTAAAATATATGATATTAGTTTTTTTCATTGTTGGAATATTAGTTTTATTAGTCGCATTAATCCTTTTATCTAAACTAGAATTAAAGATAAACAGGTTAGACCTTAGTAATATAGACAAACACAAAAATAATGAAAAATTAAGTCTGCAAATTTCTTTATTAATTGGAAAGTTTAAATGGTTTAAAATAACTATTAATAAAGAAAAACTTGCATGGATTTATGTAAAAATAAAAGAAAAAGAAGCAAACATGGATTTAAACAAAGTAAAAAAAGATATAGAAAATGATTTTAAATTAATATTTGAAAATGATGAATTAAGAAAGCTTATATTTTCTACCAAATTAAGTTTAGAAAAATTTAATGCAAATATTGCATTAGGAAGTAGAGACTTTTTACTTACATCATACTTAGTAGCTGTGGTTTCTATAGTAATTTCAAATATATTGCCACATATTGTAAGTCCTAAAAAAGATGTTTCAAGAATAATTCATTATAGAATAGTGCCAATATATAAAGAAGAAGACATTTATAATGTTCATTTAAGTTTAACAATAAATACAAAAATACTACATTTGCTAAACATAATAATTAAAACTTATAAAATAATAAAATTAAAGAAAAGTGCTGTATAAAACTAGTAAAATTGGTACATAATTATAAAAAATAAAAAATTAAAAGAAAGAAGTGATTATTTTTATGAGTGAACATCCAATTGAAAACCTTATGACTACTGCGATGAATAGTATAAAAGATATGATTGATGTAAATACAATAATAGGAGATCCAATACAAGCTTCTAATAATACAGTAATAATTCCAATATCTAAAGTAGGTTTTGGGTTTGCAGCAGGTGGTAGTGAATTTAGAGGAGAAACTGTTGATGAATACACCAAAAAAGACAAAGAAGAGCAAGTACAATATAGACTTCCTTTTGGTGGTGGTTCAGGAGCTGGTGTAAGTATAGTTCCTGTAGCATTTTTAGTAGTACAATCAAATACAGTAAAACTACTTCCAGTAGACCATAATTCATGTTTAGATAGACTTTTAGACTATGTACCAGATTTAATAGAAAAGGTAAATGCTATGCTTAATAAACAAATGCAAAATAAAAAAGAAGAAAAACAACAAGATGATAGAAGAAAAGAAAGACAAAGACAAGAAGAAAGAGAAGATAGAAAATTAGAAAGCCAAAATATGGTGCAACCAACAAAAGAGGGAACAGTTGTAAAACCAAAGAAAAACATAAAATACCATAAGCCTGTAGATACTTATGAATTTGAGTATGATGAAACAGAAGATGAATTAGGTGAAAATCAATAAGAGATTAAAGATAGAGTGTTTAAACATATTCTATCTTTTTCTGTTTTTAAATAAGTTTTATTTCAATTTATTTACAATTATTGACTAAAATATATGCTATTTATATAATTAAGTTATAATAAAAAAAGGAGAAAGTTAATGTTAAAGTCTCAAATTAAAGCAATGTTAAGAAATAAATCAAATAGAAAGTATATTGTAATACTATTTATAATGTTTATATTTTTAAATATAGGAATAAATCTTACATATATAATTGATAGATATTATGATATAAAATTAAAAGAAATAGCAGATGATGCAACAATAGATGCGTTAAAGGAAATAAGAGTAAGCCCAGGAGCAGGAATAGATGAGGATGGAATAGTACATAGCCTTTCATTAACTAATGAGCAACAAGAAAACATTAAAAAGACAAAATATGTAATTGATTTTAAAGCTGAAACATGGGAATTTTTAGGTGTAACATATAACATTTATAAATTTCATGTTGATGATTGGAAACATGTCGGTTATGTTAAAAATGTATTAGATAAACAAGGCATTGACACGGGTGTATATGGAGGTTCTTTAAATATTCAAGTCTTTATGGAAAATTTTTTTAAAGTAAGATCCTTTGCAAATGTAATAAAATATGTAATAATCATTATGACAATATTAATAATATTTATAATCTATAAAAATCTCATAAAAAACCAAGAAGATGATTTAAAATTGCTGTCCGTATTAGGATATAAGCCAAGACAAATTAGAAAAATAAAATTTGCGAATTTGCTAACAATAACCGCAATTTCGTGGTTAATAGGAATAATAGTTTTAGTAATATTATTTAATATATTTGTTACAGTTTTAGGAAAATTAGAGATTAACTTACTAGAAGATGTTACAATAAATGTTATAGTATATGCCATTATTCTTTTGCTTGCAACATTGATAAAAAATAAGAAAAAATCATTGTAGAAGTATTAATATAAGAAGGGATAAAATATGGAAAAAGTTAAAATTGAAAAAGGTTATAAAGAATACATAAAATATAAAGAAAGAATAGATATTCTAGAAGATATTAATGTAAATTTTGAGACTAATAAAATATATATGATAGTTGGAGAGTCAGGGGCAGGAAAAACAACTTTACTTAATATAATTGGAACTTTAGATTCTTTAACAAAAGGAAATTTATACATAGATGGAAAAGATGTAACAAAGTTAAATGAAAACGAAAAAGCAAAACTAAGAATGGAAAAGATAGGCTTTATATTTCAAGATTTTTATTTAAATAAATATATGACAGTAGAAGAAAATATAATGGAACCACTTTATATAAATGAAAAATACAATAAAACAACTAGAAAGCAAAGAACAGACAAGTTAATAGAAATGGTTAATTTAACAGATAGAAAAAAACATTTTCCAAGAGAATTATCAGGAGGAGAGCAACAAAGAGTAGCAATAGCAAGAGCACTTGCAAATGAGCCAGATATAATTTTAGCAGATGAACCAACAGGAAATTTAGATAAGACTAATGAAATAAAAATATTTGAAATATTAAAAAGCTTAAGAGATAATGGAAAATGCGTAATAGTTGTAACACATTCAGATAGAGTAAAAAAATACGCAGATATAATATTAAAATTAGAAGAAGGAAAATTAAAAATAGATGAAGATTAATAAAATTGTAAAATTATCTTTTCAAAATCTTAGAAGAAATAAAAGAAAAAACAGCATTTTATTTGTACCTTTAATAATTATCTTAGTTTTATTATTTATTACAAGTATTGTACAATATTCAGTAGATAAACATTTAGATGATTTAGGGCGAAGCTTACAATCAAGAACAATATATGGAATAAACTATTTGCCAAGTAGATATGACAAAATGAAAGAAGAAATAGAACAAATAGATCATGTGGAATATGTATACAATCAAGAAGAATCAATGGTTTATACTTTTTTTACATGTGAAAAATTTGAAAATGGAGAAATAAAGGGAACCGTTAACCTTTATCCTACAAATGATAAAGTATACCCAGAACTTATTGCAGGAAGGCTAACAAACCAAGGAGATAAATATGTTGCTTTAATTCCTAGTAGAATTTGTGTAGATTCTAATTTAAAAAATATAAGAG
The DNA here is from genome assembly GCA_944388675.1 of uncultured Clostridia bacterium. GTDB lineage: Bacteria > Bacillota > Clostridia > TANB77 > CAG-508 > CAG-245. Next base: position 997 of record CALXJR010000066.1, on the reverse strand, counting down.
ATGATGAATATTTAAATGGATTAGATTTTTTAGGGCAAGAATTAACTTTTAAGGATGATGATGAAAATTTAGAATATACTTTTACAGTTGTAGGCATTTATGACAGTGATAAAAATAATAATTATAAAGATGTATATATTCCTGAAGAAACTGTAAAAGAAATAAATCAAAATGTTTCATACAAACCAGAAGGTTTTAGTTTATCTGTAGTTGTAGATAATTTAAAAAATATAAATTATGTAGAAGAGCAAATGACCGAAAAAAATTTAATAAATAAAAGTGAAATTGAGCAACAACTAAGCCAATATGCAAATCCCAGTGCGGAAGAAAGAAAAATCGCAAATGTAACTTCTATAGATGTAGATACCCAGGAAATAATTAGGTATATAACTTTAGGTTTATTAATAATGGTAGCAGTCATTCTTATAATTATGCTACTTGTTACAAACTTTAATAAATCTTATTTATCAACTACAGAAATAGGGTTAAAAAAGATAGAAGGCTATACAAATAAAGATATACAAAAAATTGCAATTATAGAAAATATTTTGATATGCCTTATAAGTGTAATAATAGCACTAATTATTACATTTCTTATAGTTCAGTTATTTAATGTAATTGTAAATGCATATATTGCTAAAGACTCAGTAGGAATAACCGAAAATAAAATAAAAGAACAATTATATTACATACAAAAAATTGAAAAACAAATTAGTCCTATACATATAATTGTAATCACATGTGCAGTAATTATAATAGAAAGCATTAATACATTTTTAATAAATAAAAGAATATTATCAAAAAATATAGCAAACATATTAAAAGGAAATGTTTAAATATAAACAAAGCTGGTATTAAAAGAAACTAACTTTGTTTTATAATGTAAAAAAATAATGTAAAACTACTTGACAAATCTCTTGAAATGTTGTAAAGTATATAAGCATTACAAAAGAAAGTTGCCTTGTAGAAAGGAAGTAAGGTTATGGAAAAGAAAGTA
>CALXJR010000065.1 GCA_944388675.1 uncultured Clostridia bacterium | reverse complement strand
GATACATTAATGATTGGTGGAGGAATGGCATATACATTCTTTAAATCAATGGGATACAATGTAGGAAATTCTATATGCGAATTAGATAAATTAGATTTAGCAAAAGAACTAATGGAAAAAGCTAAAGCTAAAGGTGTTAAACTAATGCTACCAGTAGATACAAAAGTTGGAAAAGAATTTAAAGAAGATACAGAAAGCAAGATAGTGCCATATACAGAAATTCCAGATGGTTGGGAAGGTTTTGACATAGGAACAGAAACAATAAAAATGTATGAAGAAGAACTTAAAAAAGCAAAAACAGTTATTTGGAATGGACCAGTTGGATTATTTGAATTTGACCAATTTGCAGTTGGAACAAATAGTATTGCAAAATTCTTAGGAGATTTACAAGGAGTTACAACAATAATTGGTGGAGGAGATTCTGCAGCAGCAATTGAAAAATTAGGTATAGGAGATAAATTTACACACATTTCTACAGGTGGAGGAGCTTCACTAGAATTCTTAGAAGGTAAAAAACTTCCAGGAGTAGAATGTTTATTAGATAAATAAGATAGGAGGAAAGCACTTTTGGGAGAACTATTAGACATATTTGACAAAAGAGGAAATAAAACAGGAGAAAAAATGAAAAAAGAAGAAGCAATAAAATCTGGAAAATTACTAAAAGCTTTCCAAATTTGGATTATAAATAGTAATTCTCAAGTGCTAGTACAAAAAAGGGCATCTGGTAGAAGACATGATGCAGGAATGATAGATTTACTTTCAGGGCATGTGCAAAGTGGGGAATTGGAAAGACAAGCAGTACAAAGAGAAATAAAAGAAGAGTTAGGGCCAAATGCAATAAAACAAAAAGAGTTTGAAAATATTATAAAAGTTGGAGAAGAGCATATAGATTTTAGAGACTATGGAAAACAAGGAAACTACATCGTACCTTGGTTTGTATTAAAATTAAATAGGACAATAAATAACAAAGATTTAGACCTAGAAGAAGATGAAGTAGATAGCATACAATGGATTGATTATGAAACATTTAAAAATATGATAAAAAATAAGGTACCAAATATGAGAATACCAAAATTGCCACAAATTGATACTCTATTAGAAAAATTAGATAAAATAGTTTATAATCAAGAACAAGACCAAGATAGGTAAGTATAAAATTTTAGCAATTATTTTTCAAGGAAAGGAGAGGGATGTAAGTAAAACTACTTTCATCCATATAAAAAATGAGAAGAAAAGTTATAGCTGGAAACTGGAAAATGAATATGCTTCCAGGAGACACAATAAAATTTATAGAAGGATTAATTCCTTTAGTAAAAGATACACAAAATGAAGTAATATTATGTGTACCATTTACAGATTTATTTTATGCATGGCACTCATTAGAAGGAAGCAATATACATTTAGGAGCACAAAACATGCACTGGGAAGCAAGTGGAGCATATACAGGAGAAGTTTCAGCAGAAATGTTAAAGTCTGTTGGAGTAGAATATGTTATAATAGGTCATTCTGAAAGAAGAGCATATTTTGCAGAAACAGATGAAACTGTAAATAAAAAAATAAAATCAGCTTTAAAAAATGACTTAAAACCAATAGTATGTGTTGGAGAGAGTTTAGAGCAAAGAGAAAATGGAGAAACTAAAGAAATAATTACATCACAAGTAGAAAAGGCATTAACAGACATAAAAAAAGAAGATATTAATAATATAATAATAGCATATGAACCAATTTGGGCAATTGGAACAGGAAAAACTGCAACTTCAGAGGATGCCAACAATAGCATTAAAGCAATAAGAGAAAAAATAAGAGAATTATATGATGAAGAAACAGCAGAAAATATAATTATACAATATGGAGGAAGTGTAAAAGCTTCAAATAGTAAAGAATTGTTCGATACATCAGACATAGATGGAGCCCTAGTTGGTGGTGCAAGCCTTAAAGTAGAAGAGTTTGCAAATATTATAAATTACAAAAAATAAAATACTAAAAAGAAAGAAGCAAAAGGAAGGTAATAGAAAATGGATAAAAGATTAATGATGCTAATGATATTAGATGGTTTTGGAATTAATGAAAATGAACAAGGAAATGCAGTAAAACTTGCCAAAACACCTAATATAGATAAACTAATGAAAACTTGTCCTACAACAACAATATATACAAGTGGACTTAAAGTTGGTCTTCCAGAAGGTCAAATGGGAAATTCAGAAGTTGGACATACAAATATTGGTGCAGGAAGAATTGTATATCAGGAATTAACAAAAATAACAAAATCAATAGAAGATGGAGATTTCTTTAGTATACCAGAATTTAATAAAGCAATAGAGAATTGTAGAAAATATAATTCTAAATTACACATAATGGGACTATTATCTGATGGAGGAGTTCATAGCCATATTCGTCATTTATATGGATTATTAGAACTTGCTAAAAGAAAAGACTTTGAAGATGTATATGTACATTGCTTTATGGATGGAAGAGACACACCACCAGCATCAGGAGAAGGATATGTTGCAAAACTAGAAGAAAAAATGAAAGAAAAAGGAATAGGAAAGATTGCTAGTATATCTGGAAGATTTTATGCAATGGATAGAGATAAAAGATGGCAAAGAATCCAAAAAGCATATGATGCAATGGTAAAAGGTGAAGGAGTAAAAGCTACATCTGCAATACAAGCAGTAGAAAGCTCTTATCAAAAAGAAATATTTGATGAATTTATAGAGCCAACAGTAATATGCAATGGAGATACACCTATTGCAAAAATAGAGCCACATGATTCAGTTATATTCTTTAACTTTAGACCAGATAGAGCAAGAGAAATAACAAGAACACTTGTAGATACAAACTTTAATGAATTTGATACAAGAAAAGATTTGGATTTATGCTTTGTATGTATGACACCATATGATGAAACTATTCAAAATGTTGAGATAGCATTCAAAAAAGAACAACTAAAAAATACATTTGGTGAATATATTAGTAAAAAGGGATTAACACAATTACGTATAGCAGAAACAGAAAAATATGCCCATGTAACATTCTTCTTTAATGGAGGAGAAGAAAAGCAATATCCAGGAGAAGATAGAATATTAGTACCTTCACCAAAAGTTGAAACATATGACATGAAACCAGAAATGAGTGCCGTAGAAGTAACTGATAAAGTTGTTGAAGCAATAAATACTAAAAAATATGATTGTATAATATTAAATTATGCAAATCCAGACATGGTAGGACATACAGGAAATTTAGATGCTGCAATAAAAGCAGTTGAAACAATAGATACTTGCGTAGGAAGAGTATTAGAGGCTGTAAATGCACAAAACGGAGTATTGATGATAACAGCAGACCATGGAAATTGTGAACAAATGATAGATTATAAAACTGGAGAACCACATACAGCACACACAACAAATCCAGTTCCATTAATGCTAGTAGGAATGGATAATGCTAAATTAAAAGAAGGAAAATTAGCGGATTTAGCTCCAACAATGTTAGAAATAATGGGATTAGATAAACCAGAAGAAATGACAGGAGAAAGTATAATAGTAGAGAAATAAGGGTGAATTATATGCCAAAGAAAACAAGCATAAAACAGCTATATTCAGAAATAAGAAAATATCTCTTCTATATGATACCTGAGAAATGGAATAAAATTTATTTATATGCTTCTATAATACAAAGGGAAAATGGTGAGGAAACAGGTGAAATGTTTTTTTACTATTTTCCTCAGAGCATATTAAAAAAGAATCCAATTAATGTTTACCAAGTACCAGCAAAATTCAACTTAGATGAAGAAGAGTATATAAAACTTACAGATGAATTATATGACCTTTTGAAACAATTAAGACATGAATGTATTAGATGTGATAAAATAAATTGGAGTAACATTACAATAAGTATAGAAAATGTTGAATTTTTAGCAGAATACAACTGTGAAGATTTAATAACATCTTTCTATTCTAATGAAGATAGAATGGCAATTTGGCAATATAAATATTTAAATTATCCTATAGAGAGGTTTAAAAAAGAGCAAAGGTACAGAATATTTGAATATTTACAAGAAGAAGAAAGAGGTCTTCATCCAGTAATACAATATGTTGAAACTTTTTATCAGCAACATGAGCATAATAATATACAATATGATATTAGTAGACACTCAGAAGATAAATTTATAAAAGTAGATGAAAATAGTAAAGATTTTATAATGGTAGATGATAACCAATATCAAATTCAATCTAACAAATTTTTTAAAAGAAGAAAAGCAAAAAATGTTTATGAAAATACCACTAAGCCAGATGAATTTGAAGTTAGAAATCAAATATTAAAAATGTAGATAATTTCGCCCAAGAGGGATATCCCTTTTGGGTGTTTTTGGGGACCTTTCACTAAAACATCTTTTAGGTGTTTTTGGGGACAGGTTAAAAAGTTGTCATATTTTTAAAAAATTTTCATCATTCTATTCACTTAAAATTATCTTTATGTTATGATATTAAAGTAATGATAATAAAGGAGAAAAAAATGGGCTCGAGTAAAAGAATGAAAAGTAATACTAAAAGAATATATATTTATAAATTAATTGTTACAGTAATATTTGCATTATGTGTTGTATTTATACTAAATAAAGCACCAAATTATATAAGGAATGATATAACAAGTAAAACAAACTTAGTTATAAATAATAATAATATAACCAAAAACTTAAGAAATGATGTAATTGTTGAAGATGGAATAGTATATATTTCAACACAAGATATAGCAAATTTCTTTGATGGTAGTATTTTTTATGACAATAAATATGACCAAATTATAACAACTTCAGACACTAAAGTTGCTACTTTAAAATTAAATGAAAATCAAGCAGAAGTAAATGGTTCTGAAATAGACTTAGTTACAAGTGCTAGAAGAATAAATGATAAATTTTATTTACCTTTTTCTGAAATAAGTAAAAGTGTATATAATGTTGAAACAAAATATGTAAAAGATACAGATACAGTCGTACTTGTATCTCTAGATAGAGAACTAACATATGCAAATAGTAGCAAAAATAATAGTGTAAAATATAAGCCAGATACTTTTTCTAGAACAGTAGATAAAGTAAACTCTGGAGATACATTAACAGTAATAAATACAGATGAAAAACTTCCAGAAGGATGGTCAAAGGTAACAACAGAAAAAGGTAAAGTTGGTTATGTAAAAACTAAAACATTAGCCAATATAGATAAAGTAAGAGAAAATTTAACAACAGAAAAACAGATAGAAGGAACAATAAGCATGGTATGGGATTATTTCTCACAATATGCAACAGCCCCACAAAGAACAGGAAAAATACAAGGAGTAAATGTAGTGTCACCAACATTCTTTTCGCTTCAGAGATTGGGAAGAGGAAATATAATTGCAAATGTAGGAGAAGATGGTGAAAATTATATAGAATGGGCACATTCTAATGGCTACAAAGTTTGGGCATTAGTTTCAAATGATTCTATGAAGGAAACTGTATCAGAAATAGTAAATGACTATGAATTAAGAAAACAATTAATAGAAAATATTTTAACTGTAGTAGAATTATATAATTTAGATGGAATCAACTTAGATTTTGAAAACATATATGAAGCAGATAAAGATATGTATACAAGACTTGTTGTTGAACTTGCACCAAGGTTAAGAGAAATTGGCAAAGTATTATCTGTAGATGTTACAGCACCTGATGGCTCGCCAGATTGGTCTTTATGCTTTGATAGAAATGAAATTGCAAAAGCTGCAGATTATATAGTATTTATGGGATATGATCAAAATGGAGTTTCATCACCAAAAGAAGGAACAACAGCAGGATGTGATTGGGTAGAAGCTAATATAAATAAATTTTTAGGACAAGAGGGAGTACCTGCAAATAAATTAATACTAGCAGTTCCTTTTTATACAAGAGCGTGGCTTGAAGAAGATGGAGAACTAGATAGTAAAGTTTGGAATATGAAAGATATTTATGACAATATTCCAGATGGAGCAAATATAGAATGGGATGATTCATTAAAGCAAAATTATGCTGAATATGAAGAAGATGGTGCAACATATAAAGTTTGGATTGAAGATGATGACTCAATAAAAGCAAAATTAGAATTAGTAAAAAAATACAATTTAGCAGGTGCTGCATATTGGGAAAAGGATAGAGAGCCAGAAAATTTATGGAATACAATTTCTGAAGTTCTAGGAGTAGAATAAATAATAATATGATTTTCGCTTTCAAAATATATAAATTTTCATTAATAATAACTAAAAGATTTTAATTAAAATTATATTAATTAAAGTCTTTTTTTCTGTTTTAGAAATATAATAAGACAGGTGAGATTATGATAAAACATATTGAATATTTTGATGTATGCTATGATAAAAATAAATACAAACAGTGTAAAAAGGAAAAAAACAATGAAATTAATCTTATATATGTAAATAATCAAAGAAAAAGTTATAAAATTAAAGTGATAAAAAAATTAACACACAGAATAAAAAAACTAAAATGCAATAATATAATATTGTCAAAAGAAATAAAAAATATATTATTAGAACATGGTATAGACTTTATAAAAGAAAAGAATCAAATTATTTATAGAGACAATATAATTCAAATAATAAATAATGTGATTAAAATGGGAAAAAGCCGTTCAAAAGAAGAAAGTTTGTATGTATTAATAAAATCAAATATTTTGATAAAATATCAAGATATTATAAATATTATGAATAATTATAAGAGTATAAATATAATTACTCCGAATATTAAGAATTTTATAAAATTAGAACAAAAATTAGAGGAAGAAAATGAGTTAATATCAGTCTCAAATAATAGAAGAAAAAGCTTAATAAAGGCTAAATATATTTTAAATGTTGATTTTACAGAAGAAGATTTACTAGAATATAATGTAAACAGAAAAGCAATTATTTTTAATATTTCAAATAATAAAATAGAGCATATTTACGGTTTTGATGGAATAATAGTTAATAATATAAAATTAGAAGAAAATGCAGAAGAAAGATTTGATTTAGAAGATGAATATGAAAAAAATAAAGAGATAATAATAAATAAAATAATAGAGAATAAATATCAATTAATTGGTAAAAATGGATTTATATCTTATAAAGAATTACTTAAATTGCAAGCAAATTTAGGGACTTGACAAAATTAAAAAAAAGGTTTAATATTATGAACTGTAATAAAAATTAGATACAAAATCTGTACTGCAAATGTGCAAAAGGAGGTTATCAATATGGAAGAGAAAGGAATTGTTGTAACACAAGAAGGTTATGAAAAATTAGAAAAGGAGCTTGACTATCTAAAAACAGAAAAAAGAGCAGAAATTGCTGAAAAAATAAAAGTAGCTCTAGGATTTGGAGATTTATCTGAAAATTCAGAATATGATGAAGCAAAAAATGCTCAAGCAGAAAACGAAGGAAAGATAGCAGAGCTTGAAAATAAAATTAGATATGCTAAAATTATAGACGAATCAGAAATAAACACAAAAACAGTTCAAGTTGGAAATATAGTAAAAGTATATGATGAAGAATTTGATGAAGAAGTAACATATACAATAGTAGGACCAACAGAAGTTGATTTAGCAAATAACAAAATATCTAATGAATCACCAGTAGGCTCAGCTTTACTTGGAAAAAAGAAAAATGATGTCGTAGAAGTAAAAGTACCTGCGGGAACAGTAAAATATAAAATTCTATCAATAACAAAATAAAAATTTTGCCCAGGGAGGGATGCCCTTTTGGGGCAAAATTTTTTATAAATTGACATAAAATAGTATAAGTGCTATAATATTTTTATAGGCACTTTTTGTGTCTTGTACGAAAGCAACCATGTCATGAACAGAGGAGGTATAGTCTCATGAACAACATGGAAAACATTTGCTTTGTTTCTGCATCTGACTGCCCTTTGGGCTACCTGATGAGGGAAATTTCAACAGGCATTGTTCTGGAGAGGTACTTCAGGGACGATGACGGAGAACTGCGGGATGTGTTGTTGGAGGAGTATGAAGGATATTCCTTCAGATACGATCTTGAAGAGGTCGTAAGGCTTGCACGGAAGCTCATCAAGGACAGCGTCATCAATGTCGAGTGGGATCCCACAGAAGATGAAGGTGTCCACAAAGAAGAAGATGCGGAGCTCAATTTCAAATCACAGGCTGTATCAATCGACCAGTTAAGAGAAAGTGAGCTGTCTGAAACGGAAGAATATGAGGAAGAAGATGGGCTAAGCCTCTAAGTATGACTGGCCAAAGAGGAGACGACATAATAGTCGTCTCCTCTTCATTTTCTTTATAAATTATATTCTACAAGCTGATTCTAAAGCTAGAGTTATCATAGAGTTTAAAGAAGTTTGTCTTTCTTCTGCAGAAATTTCTTCATGCTTATAATGTGAATCAACAACACTTAACAAACAGCTTGCTTTCTTTCCTAAATAATGAGCATTATAGAAAAGTGCAAA
>CALXJR010000064.1 GCA_944388675.1 uncultured Clostridia bacterium | reverse complement strand
GGCTCTAAATATGTTTTTACCTTTGCTGGATTTTCTGTTGCAACTAATACTTCCATTTTTTCTCCTTTTTTATTACACTATTTTCCAATAAACATTTGAACATATATTTTTCCATATTTTGGACTACTAACTACTCCTATACCTGTATAGTTAAAACTGCTATTTAGTATGTTTGCTTTATGTCCTGATGAGTTCATCCATGCATTTACTGCAGCACTATTACTAGAATTTCCAGCTAGATTTTCTCCAGCTGTTTTATAACTTACTTTAAAACTTTTTAACATATCAAATGGTGAACCATATGTTGGTGAAGTATGTGAAAAATAATTATTATCTACCATATCTTGAGCTTTAATTCTAGCAACTCTTTGTACCTCATTATCTATTTGAAGAGCTTGAAGACCATTATTGGTTCTTTGCTTATTTATTAATTCAAATACTTCTTGTTCATCTGTAGTTAAACTAGAGTTTTGAGTATTTGAGCTTCCTCCTGAGTTATTACTTCCGGATTGAGAACCAGAGGAATTGTTATTTGAAGAATTTGGATATATTGGTTTTACATATTTGCTACTTACAGCTCCTATATAGTCACCTTCTACTTGAACTACATACCATTCTCCAATTCCCGCAAATACTCTTATATATTCATTTTTATCTACAGTTGCAATAATTTTAAAATTTGTTCCAGGTCCACTTCTTACATTTAACTTACTTGCAGTAACAAGTCCTGTTGTAAAATCTACCTTATAATAATGTTGCATTGCAAATGTTGTTGTAAGTCCACATAAGGTTATTAAAAAAGCTAATATTCCCATAAGCTTAAAAATCGTTTTTTTCTTAATTGTTATAACCTTCATAAAATAATCCCCCTAATAATAGGTATTATTCTATGAATGTCCAATATTCCAAAAAGATTATTTTAAATATGGATAAATTTCTTTATAAAAAGCATCTCTTTCTATAACAACTTTACTATCAACCTTTTCTTTAACTTCTTGCAAGTTGCATAGCTTAATTTGTTCTACTTCATCTTCTTGTTTTTTTAGATTATTTATATCTATCTCTGGAATAATTACAATATAGCAATCAGTAATATGTTTATTAATTATATTATCTCTTGAACTAATTTTCTTAGTGGTTAAAATATATTTTAAGTCATCTTCTTTTAAATCTAATCCGATTTCTTCTTTAGTCTCTCTTATTGCAGCTTGGATAGAAGTTTGCCCAGAAGATACATGTCCTGCAACAGATAAGTCCCATTTACCTGGGTTTGACTTTTTGCTCATAGTTCTTTTCTGCATTAGAAGTTGTCCTTTAGAATTAATTATTGCAATTGCAACAATTCTATGCCAAAGACCTATCTCATGAACTTTACTTCTCGTTTCAATTTTTCCTGTTTTATTTTCATTTTCATCTAACACATCAATTAATTCTTCCATATTGTCTCCTTTCATTATCAAAGTAAATGATTTTTATATAGTGTTACTTTCTTAAGATAATTTTTGACTTAAGTCTCTAGAATTTTCCTCTAAAGGTAACTCAGAATAACTTCTTATCTCATATGTAGGTCTTGCTTTGGTAGTATTTTCTTTCTTTTTTGCATTATACCAACATGTATCTATTCCAGCATTATTTCCACCTATAATATCAGATGTTAATGAATCCCCTATAATCATAATACTTGATTTATCTTTATTTGTTATATTGTCAAAAACTATATCAAAATATTTTTGGTCAGGTTTGTTATAACCTAACTCTTCTGAAATAAAGATTTTTGAAAAATATTTATCAAAATTTGCATTTCTTAATCTATGATATTGCTGTGCTTTAGGTCCATTACTAGTAATTGCAAGTTCATAATTATCTTTTAAAGACTCTAGCAATTCTTCTACACCCTCAATAGGTGTTCCAGTCTCTTGAAATGCATAATCTAATTCTTTGTTAAATTTTTTAGGATTTTCTTTAATGTTATATTCCTTAAAAAACACTTCAAACCTTTTTACATACAATTCTTTAAGAGAAATTTTTCCTTCATCTAGTAATCTCCACATACTTAAATTAATGTCATTATATCTATTATACATTTCATCTGTACATTCATAACCAATATTATTCATTGCCTTCTTAAAAGCAATTTCTTGGTCTATACTAAAATCAAATAAAGTATCATCTATATCAAATAATAAAGTTTTATATTTTTTCATCGTGTTCCTCCATTTCGCCCAAAAGGGACGCCCTTTTTTGGGCGATATTATGTTATTCTGTTTTTAGACCTTGAAGCACTTTATTTTCCGGTCAAATAAGTGATTTTTCCTTTCAAATTTATATACTGGTACTGGATTTCTTTTATGCATTGAAGCCTGATATTTTTTTAATATTTTATTTTCTATATCTTTTGCATTTTCGTTTGGACTGCATGTTTTTTCTACTTTTCCTTTTTCTATCATTTCTGATATCTGGCTATATTTTATGCCCATTTTTTCTTCGTCTGTTTGACCACCTAATCCATCATTTGGTGCTTTTATTAATATCTTGTCTGGTACACCTAGGTATTTTCCTATTGCTAGAACTTCTTCAACAGTAAAGTTAGCAATTGGGTTAAAATCATAGCTACTGTCTCCCCATTTTGTTGTGTATCCAACCATTGCTTCACATAGATTTCCTGTTCCAATAACTAAATAGCCTAATGTTTGAGCTATCCCGTAAAGTGTTGTCATCCTTAGTCTTGGTTTTATATTTATTTTAGATTCTTTAGATAATTCTATATTCTCTAATTTTTTATTTAATTCTTCTTCCATTTTATCATATGTATCTGATAAATCTACTATAAGTAGTTTTACATCAAAAGCTTTTGCCACTAGTTTTGCATCATCTAAATCTCCATCTACAGAATGACATGGCATAGATACTGCAAGTACATTTTCCTTTCCTAAAGCTTTTACAGCCATAGCAAGTACTGTTGCAGAATCCTTTCCTCCACTATTTCCTAGTACAACTCCTTTTGCTCCTGTTTTTTGTACGTATTCTTTAATCCATTTTATTGAATTTTCCGCTTCTTTTTCTAATAATTCTTTTGGTAACATGTTTTTCCTCCATACTTACTCTTTATATAATTTATGCTCCTCTATATATTTTACTACCTCTTCTGGTGCTAAATAATTAATACTCTTTCCTTTTCTTATATTGTTACGCACATATGTTGAACTTAAATTGCTTATTATATGATTTCTATCTAATATAAAAGATTTCTTATACTTAGACAATAATTTATCTTGTGATATTATTTCTTCAATGTTATCTTTGTCTCTTTTAATTATAAAAAATTTAAAATTCTTTACTAAATCTTCTGCTCTATTCCATGTATTCAATTCTTTTAAATTATCACTTCCAGTTGTAAAAGCTATTTCATAATCTGGAAATTGCATTTGAAAATTTTCCAATGTTTCAATTGTATATAATGGTCTTTGGCTATCTAGCTCTATTCTAGATACTTCAAAATATTTATTTTTATCACAAACAAGCTTTAGCATATTATATCTATCTTCATTTCCAATTAATTCTGCTTTTTGGTATTTACTATTAACTGGTACAAATATTATTCTTTCTATTTGATTATACTCGTTTATTAATTGTTGAGCAAGCCAGAAATGAGAATTAAGAGGAGGATTAAAACATCCTCCAAATATAACTATTTGCTTTTTTAATCTATCTTCCATAAAATCTTCTCCATTTCGCCCAAAAAGATGTGTCCCAAATGGGCGAATTCTTAACTTTATACATAATAGCATATTATCAATTCTTTATCAACAATATTTTGTTTATGGCTTGTTTATATTTTTACTAAATGATATACTTTTCTTATCTTTTATATTTAATTTTTTTGGGGGATTTTATGGAAAAAGATAGATATATTAAAAGTTTTATTAAAAATCATATTTGCTTAATTTCAATTATATTGTTTGTTTTTGCATCTGTTTGTTTTGTTATACCATCTATTATTTATATGGTGCAAAACCATACTGTTTTTAGATTTAATGAGTCTTATAAGTTTTTACTGCAAGATGTAAATAGGTTTACTCAAGCAATTTTGTATTTACTTGTTTTAACTTTGCTAACTATTGGTTATGTTCTTATTGTAAAGTACCGAAAACAAATATTTAAGAATATTAAATCTGTTTTGATTTTTGTAGCAATAGTTTCCTTACTTTTTGTGTTTGTTCTTCCTTTTACTAGTGGTGACATTTTCTACTATTTGGGAATTGGTAGAATTAATACTAGTAATTATGGTCAGAATCCGTATTATACTACTATTAAGGATTTTGTAGATGACGGAAATGAGGCATTACTCGAAAATGATAGTGTTTTAAAACAAGGGTATGAACATTATTGGGGCGATACTACTGTTGTTTATGGTCCGGTGTGGACTTTGATATGTAGATTTGTAGCTTTTCTTTCTTTTGGCAATGTAGATTTTGGACTATTGTTGTTTAAATTGTTTGCTTTACTGGTTCATGTTCTAAACTGCTATTTAATTTATAAGATTACTAATAGAAAGATGTTTGCACTTCTTTATGGACTAAATCCTTTATTATTGTTAGAAGGTATTGTATGTGTTCATAATGATATTTTTGTTATTTTATTTACACTAATTTCTTTATATTTCTTGCTTAAGAAAAAATCTATTGCTTTAAGTGTAATTTTCTTAGCAATTGCTACTGGAATAAAATATTTTACAATTTTACTTTTACCTTTTATAATAATTTATTATTTTAGAAAAGAAAAGCCTTCTAAAAGATTACTTAAATGTATTGCTTATGGAGCTTTATTTGCTTTAGTATTAGTGTTATTTTATATTATTTATATTAGAGATTTAGAAATATTTAATGGATTATTTGTACAGCAAGGAAAATACGCTAAAAACTTCTACATAATAATTCTAGAGTATTTTACACAGCCTGTAAATTTGGCCGGTACTGTTAATAAGATATTACTTTATAGTTTTGTTATTATTTATTTCTTTACTTGTGTAGTATTACTTACCAAAAAAGACATTAAATTTAGAAATGAAATTAGAACATATAATTATTTGCTATTTGCATTTTTATTTTTATTAATAACTAATTTCCAAGTTTGGTATATAATGTGGCTTTTCCCAACTTTTATGTTTCAGAAGAAGAATATGGCAAAATTAATAATTCAAATTTCTTTAATTGCTGAATTTGCAACTGCTCTTTTTATTGCTTATGGTGAAGCATGGCAATATGGAACACCATTTACATTTATAATGGTAACAGCTACTTTAATTGCAATTATTCTAAATAATAATAAAGCTATATTAAAAGCATAAAACAAGAAGAGAAGTTTTACTTATTAAAGTAATTCTTCTCTTTTACCTATTATGAAATTAACCTCTATCTTCTTCTCCATGAGCTTCTATGCTTTTTGCTTGGTAATTTTCCATATTTCTATAAACTTGTTGTAATCTTTCTAATTCTTTGGTATATTCTCTATTTGTTTCTACACTTACTTTATCTGGCTTTAAAACTCCTTTAAACCACATACTGTCTATCTTACTAATTACATCATTTAATTCTTCAAAGTTTTCCTGTCCTATTTGATTAAATAAATCTGTATAATCTCCAAGTATTCTTGCTTTAAGTACTGCTTCTCTATATTTTTCTATAAAAGGTTTTATTAAATCTCTAATAAAAATATGTGTATTAGTATTCATCTCTTTTTGGAAACAAATTTCTTTTGGTTCCAATAAATAAATTTCTTGAGAATGTAAATAATCTGTTGCTTCTTTTGCAAATATGTCTGTAACACATTCATTAAATCTTTCGTACTTACGCTTGTCGCTTAAATATTTACTCATAATACATTGATTATTCAAATTATTAAAATCTTGTTTTTCCTCAAATCCAATGCAACATTGCCATTTTTCATTATTTATTCTAAACTCTATTGCATGACATATTTCATGAAGAAAGGTACAATCTAGAAAACCTTGTTCACCTTTTCTAACAGTAAAAAATAAAATAGGGAATATCTCACCTTTTTTTCGACTTGCTGAGCTTATGCAAACGGAATTGCTTTCTAAATTATTATGTAAATTGTCAGGAAATTCACTAAAATATTTATGTACTGATTTAGTATAACTTTCCTGTCTTAATTTACTAATTTGACTTATTACTGCATCAGGTGGAATTAAGTTCTTAAATTCTGGTTGTTTCATTAAATAATTATATAATTCTAATTTTGTATCAAATTCTTTTTCCATATTACTTATATCTAAGTCTAAATTATATTTAAAAAAGCCTATTCTGTTTTCTATAATAATTTGTTTTTCTAATGAAGGAGTATCTGGATTATTTAATTTTTCTTCATCTTCTAAAGAAAAGTATTCTAATCTTGATTTTATTCCCAATTCAGAATCCAATAAGCAATCATATTTTTCAATGGTTGAATTATGCTTTGCATCTAATAATCTTCTTAATTCTTCTGGAAGGAATGCTTGTATATCTGAATATAAATCTTCTTTTACACTTTTTTCTATTTCAGCTTTTCTTTTTCTTTCTGAAGCACAATAATCGTCATAGACTTTTAATGTACCTAGATATTCTTCATACTTTTTTACCTTTTCATCAAATAATTGTAGATAACTCTCTATTTTTTGTAGTATTTGCTTATATTCATCTGTTTTGCAAAAATCATCATAATTTTCTTCTGTTATAGGAGTTTTATCTTGACCTCTTATATAATTTAAAAAATCAATTTTCTCTTGTCTAATATCTTTAGTTTCTTTTTGTGGAATCCATGCTCTTATTCCAGATAATGATATCTCTTTGAACTCTGGTATAAAGAAAATTAAAGAAGAATAAACTCCTCCTAAATATTTATTCAATATTTCATTTAAATCTGCATCAAAATTTTCTGCAAAACCTTTTTCTTTTTGTTTACTTACATCTATTCCTATTTGCTCCAAAAATTCTGTAGCAAGTTCTTTTCATTTACATTCTTTTAAAAAACCTACATAACTTTCTACTCCACCTATATTTGAATAATAAACCCATGAAAGCTTATTTAATCTTTCTTCTATAATACTTCTATATTCTTCTCCAAATACATGTACATATGCATCAATTGCATATGGAATTAGCTTTTTAATGTATATATCTAATATATTCATCTTAATTCTCCTATAGTTTACTCATAATCTCATGATTAATTTTATCTAAATATTCAAAATTGTTAGGAAAATCGTTTTTACCAGAATATAATTTTTTTGTTCCATCATTAAAATTTATCTGTAAGTTCCATTCTGTTCCATCTATTATATTTTGATTTTCATATTTTTCTTTCCAACCATCAATTGTTCTAATTAGTTTATCTAAGTATTCTTCTACAATTTTATTATCTAAATTTTCCTTCTTTATAGTTTGAAGATTGTCCTTATACCCTAAAATATTTCCATTTTCATTTATTTCTAACATAAAATAGATTTGTGAATTTGGAAATTCTTTTTTCTCATACATTACTCTTTTTACTAAATCTAACATTTTATTCTCCTATGTTCTTTATAAAATTCAATTTATTTATTATATCTTCTCCTATGATCTCTGTTGCAAGTTCTACTAATTCTTTGTATCTTTGAATATGCCCTCTATGGTGTGTATCTAGTCCATATAGTATTTTAATATTATAGTTTGATGCAATCTGCCAGAATTCTTTACATGGATAAAGAACATTTTTTAGTTTTTTCCTCTGCTCTTCTATAGGCTGGTTATTTAATGTTCTATTTTCATAATAAGTTTTTACAAAAATATTATTTAAATTAATTTCTAATGGTACATTATACTTTTCTGCTGACCTACATATTTAATTTGAGACTTCTGTCTCTAAACTTCCCATATTTTCTCTACCTGACATGAATATATCTGGATGTGCAATAATATCTGGTATTTTTAGTTCCATGGCTTTATTTAAATATTTAGCATAATTTTTTATATCTTGATCTTCACATCCACCTTTTTTTAGTATCTTTAAGTTTTTGTTATCATCATATACAAAATGCTGTCCTAATATAAGTTTATCTGTTTCTTTTTTTAATTCCATAAGATTTTCTTCTTCACCAGGAAGATATTCTACTTCATAACCAGATTCTATTTCTATTATATCTTTATATTTTTCTTTTAAAGCTTTTATACTATTTAGATATTCAGTTCTTTCTGAATATTCCATTCTTATTTTATCTCTTTTATCTATTTTATTTTTCTCTGGTGCGTGGTCTGTAAATGCTATTTTCTTAAATCCCATGTTTATATAATCTTGTACATATTCTTCATCAGTATAATCTAAATCTGCATGACCACATCTATATGTATGTGAATGAAAGTTAAAATTTTGCATATTTTTTTCTCCTTTTTACTATAATTCATTACAAAGCTTTTCTAAAAATACTGCCACTCCATCTTCTTCATTAGATAATGTTATTTTGTCTGCATATTTTTTTACTTCATCTACTGCATTTCCCATTGCAACACTTAAACCTGCCATTTCAAACATTGGTAAATCGTTCTTATCGTCTCCAATTGCTATTACATCTTTTAAGTCTATATTTAATATTTCACAAAACTTCTTTATTCCTGTTCCTTTATTTATTCCTACATTTGATACATCATAATATATTGAACCTTCTTTTGGAGCTTCTGGATT
>CALXJR010000063.1 GCA_944388675.1 uncultured Clostridia bacterium | reverse complement strand
GAAGTGCACTTCTTCTAATGGTTTATTGTGTACTTTAGATTCTGCCTTTGCAACTCTTAAGAATATTCTTTTTGCTAAGTCTTTTGTTTTTTCATCTAATGAACTGTCATCTATTATTTTATTAACATCAAATAAATTTCTATGTTCATGATTGTGATGATGTTCATGGTCACCATCTTTGTCGCTATCTTGGTCATGTGTGTGACTATGTTCATGCTCGTGCTCATGTTCATGGTCATGATGATGTGCATCTTCTAAAATAACGTCTACATATTTTCCAGTAATTCCGTTTTTTACTTTATCTGAAATTTCTATTTTATATCCATCTACATTTAATTTTTTTAATTCATTTACTAAATAATTATCATCACCTATTATTTCAAGTAATGCTCCGAATAGTCATATTTCCACTAATTCCACTAGAGCAGTCAAAATATAAAGCTTTCATTTATTATACCTCCTAATTTATATATTTTTTATATCATTTAAAGTCTACTCCATGTCAAGTTTTTATTTAAAAATTTTTAATTTAAGCCTTAAAATATCTCTATTTATTTAATTTCATCGTAAAATAAAATAATAAGAATAACAAGTTTTAGCTTGTTATTCTTTGAATATATTTTAGTTTTTAGCTCCATCTTTTATAGCAACTATGTACTGGTTTGTTTCTACTACTTTTTCTACCCCATGATATTTATATTTTGCTCCTGTAAAATAAACATCATATCCATTATTTTCTAATTTGTTTCTACTTAATTGTAAAAACTCGTCAACTTCTGATTCTGATAAATTGTGTGCAATTCGTAAATCATAAAATGTACAAACTACACAGTCTCCGCCAATCTTGTCTTTCCAATAATCTTCTACATATTGAGTTGTCATACTTTTCACCTTCCAAACGTTATTTAATAACAACACTTGAATTGTATCATACTTTTTTTAATTTTGAAATAGGTTTTATAATAAATTTTTACTTTGCAAAAATTTATTATATTTTAATTAAAAAAAATAATATTATATATTGTAACCCTGTTTTTGGAAGGTGTCCCCAAAAACAGCTCTATGGCTCTTGAAAAAAGTCTTTTCTTTTTCCGCTTTCTATTTCATCATATAAGCTTATTTTATAGTCTAATCTTTTAATTGTTTCATTTATTTCTTTTTGTTTTTGTTTTAATATTTCTCTTTGATTAATTAATAATTCTTTTCTTGCTTTAACAGTTTTTTTCTCCTTGTTTTGTTAAATTAATATATTTTATTAATGCATCTATTGGCATTCCGGCACTTCTCATACATTTTACGAATTCTAACCATCTGCAAGAATTGTCATCAAAGTTTCTAATTCCAGATTTGTTTCTTGGTACTTTGGGTATTAATCCTACTTTTTCATAATATCTTATTGTATCCTCTGTTAATTCATATTTTTTACTAACTTCTGATATTGTCATTTAATTGCTTCCTTTCCTAGTAATTAATATCCCCTTTATTTATAATTTAGCATACTCTTCATCCGTTACAGGTTCACACCATTCATTTGAAGTGTTTTCTCCTGGTACTTCTACTGCTAGATGGCTAAACCAACTGTCTTTTTTTGCACCATGCCAATGTTTTACATTTGCTGGTATTGATATTACGTCTCCTGGTTTTAAGCTTTGTGCTTCTTTTCCTTCTTCTTGGTACCAGCCTTCTCCATCTACACATACTAATATTTGACCTCAACCTTTGCTTGCATGGTGAATATGCCAATTGTTTCTACATCCTGGTTCAAATGTTACATTTGCAATTGATAAACTTGTTTTTGATGGGTCTGTTAATGGTTTTAAATAAGATTGTCCTATAAAATATTGTGCATATGCTGTATTTGGCTCTCCTAATCCAAACATTCCACCATGTGTTTCTTTTGCATCATCATCTGCGTATACTTCTTTTGCTAGATTGAATACTGCCCATGCATTTGGCCATCCTGCATAGAATGCTGCATGTGTAATAATTTCTGCCATTTCTTCTTTTGTAATTCCATTATTTTTTGCATTAATTAAATGATATTTTAAAGAACTATCTACCATTCCCTTTCCCATAAATACACATATTGTAACTAATGATCTATCTCTTAATGATAACTTGTCTTCTCTAGACCAAACCTCTCCAAATAATACATCATCATTAAGTTCTGCAAATTTTGGAGCAAAATCTCCTAAAGAATCTCTTCCAGCTGTTTGCTTTACCATAATAAATTCCTCCTTCATATTTTTTCTTAAGTTATACTATCACTTAGAGTAGACTCTAAGTCAATAATTATTTTATTATTTTGCAATATTTTTTTATTGATTTTTTTCCTGAGACCTTATTATAAATATCAAAAATATCTTTCATTATTTTATCGTCATTTTCTCTTTTGTCTGATGTGGGTAAGATTAATATTGTATAAATTACATTATATAATTCTAAACTTAAGTTTAATTTATAACAACCAAGTCTTTCGTAAAATTTTATTCTTTTATTTTTTATATTATTTTCTTCATCTATTTTATCCGGTTTTTCTGCTTCGATATATATACCATTATATTTTTCACTTATTTCTTGTAATTTTTTTAATGCTTTTGATCCATAGCCTTTGCTTTGAAATTCTGGAAATATTGCAAAATAGTCTAATTGTAGATATTTAGATTTTGGTAATTTATTTAACATCATAAATCCTACAATTTGGTTGTTATCAATTATTTCTAGTGTTGTAAGTATTTTTTTAACATAACATTCTTTTAACATTGAGAGTGGTTTTCTCTCGTTTTTTGGAAATAATTTCATATATTGTGAATATAAATTTTTCTTAAATTCTTTAACATTTGCTTTTTTTAGTTCTAGCATATTTGTTCTCCTTTTATTGTTAAATTTTCCTCATAAAAGTAAGCAATTAGAAAATCTCTTGCTATGTTTTTCTTTTATGTTTTATAGTTTACATTACATATAGGAGTATTGTGAAAAACTGTAATATACTTCCTAGTAGTATAAATAAATGAAATACTGAATGTATATATTTATGTTTTTTTCCAAATCCATAAAATATTGCACCAACTGTATATGCAACTCCTCCAAGTACTAGTAATACTGTTCCAGGTATTCCTAATAGTTTAGGAAGTAGTGGTGCTTTTACAATAACACACCAACCCATTGCTAAATAGCATATCATTGAAAATACTCTATATTTTTTTAGGTCTATTGAATTTAATACTATTCCAAGTATAGCAAATGCCCATATTACTCCAAATATTGTCCAGCCAAGTGCAGTATTATATTCTCTAAATGTGCATAATGCAAATGGTGTATATGAGCCTGCAATAAGTAAGAATATGCTACAATGGTCTATAACCTGAAATACTTTTTTTGCTTTTAAGTTTGGTTTTAAACCATGATATATGCTAGACATTGTGTATAGAAGTATCATGGTTGTCCCATATATTGCACCAGATACTACCCCATACCCATTTCCATGTATTGCAGAAAATACAACACATAAAACAGTTGCAACTACTCCAAAAGCTCCACCTACAATATGTGAAACCATATTAAATATTTCTTCTCCTTTTGTATAGCTTGGGAGTATTCTATCTGCAAGTTTTGTTCTTTTCATTATATCCCTCCTAATTTTTTAGGGCAGCTTAAATTTGTGAAATTTTATCACTTATAAACTGCCCCTTTTTTATTTATTCTTCTCCATTTTTAATTATTTTATCTATTTCTTCAAATCTTTTTATTTTGGCCGTAGATGTTTTAACCATTGGCTCATCTGTAATTATTAACTTTTTAATATGCTTAAAGTTTGTAAGAGTGCTATTTATTAGTTTTATATCGTTCCAAATTTTTTCTTTTAATTCTTCTTTTGAAATATTTTTGTAATTTTGTTCTATATAATCTTTGTTATATACTATTTTTACACTAACTAATAAATCATCATCTTTTGGATATCCAAATACCATACTTTCTTCAACATATGGAAGTTTATTTATTAATTCTTCTAGTTCTTCTGGATATACATTTTTACCATTTTTTAATACTATAACATTCTTTTTTCTACCAGTTATGAAAATATAACCATCTTTATCTTTTCTTCCTAAATCTCCTGTGTAAAACCATCCATCTTTTAATACTTCTTTTGTAGCTTTCTCGTTTTCATAATAACCAAGCATTACATTTGGTCCTTTTGCAACTAATTCTCCTATTCCTTGCTCATTTGGATTATCTATTTTTACTTGAACACCTGGAAGTGGAAATCCTATTGAGCCATATCTTATGCAATTTTCATTTTCTGCACATAGAACTGGCGAAGTTTCTGTTAGACCATAGCCTTGTATTGTAAGTATTCCAAAGTCATTAAATGCTTTTGCAACTTTTTTATCTAATGCTGATGCTCCACTTATAATTGCTCTTAGGCTTCCTCCTAAGTTGTCTATTATTTCTTTAAATACTTTTCTTCTGACGTCTATTCCGATTTTTGCTAAGAAATTTGTAAATGGAGTTGCAAATTTTATTAGTTTTTCCTTTCCTTGCTTTTGTATTTCTTTTTCTATTTTCTTATACATTGCTTCTATTAAAAGTGGTACGCATACAAACATTGATACTTTATATTCTTTTAAATTGCTTTGTATATGTCTTATTCCATCACAAAATACATTCATACAACCATGGTTTAGGAATATTAAAATTCCTGTGCTCCCAAATGTATGGTGGAATGGTAAGAATGCCATATTTACATCAGTGCTTAAGAATTTTTCTACTTTGTTCATTGCTGTTATGTTTGATGCTATGTTTTTATGTGATAGCATTACAGCTTTTGCAAGTGATGTTGTTCCAGATGTAAATAGTATTATACTCATTTTTTCATTATCTATTGGTGCATCTAAAAACTCTCTATTTCCTTCCTCTAATAATTTTCTACCTTTCTGTAATAAATCCTCTAAATTATAAAAATTCTTTTCTTTTGTATCAATTTTGTCCATACATATAAAAGTTGTAGCTTTTGTTGTTTTTTGCATTTTTTTCATTATTTCAAAATATTCTTCTGCAAAAATAACGCAATCAGCATAACTTCTTTGTAGCGATGATTCTATTTCTTGTTCTGGAAGTCCTTTATCTAGTGGAACTGCAATTCCTGTACCATTTAGTACTGCTAAATATGATAGAACCCATTCATATCTATTTTTACTTATTATTGCAATTCTTTTGTCTTTTAATCCCATATCTATTAAAGCTGTTCCTAAAGCATTGATTTGCTCTTGAAACTCTTTATATTTAATATCTTTATATTTTACATTTTTACCATCATTTTTTTCTTTTATTCTGAATGCTATATTTTCAGGATAATTTGAGACTGCATCTTGGATTACTTCTCTTATATTTTGGTAATCTTTTGTCTCATAGATTTCATATTTTTCTTTTTTCATAACATTTTCCCCTAACAATTTATTTTTTTAACATATTGCATATATATTTTTGTTATTTATCTTATTTTGTATTAGCATATCATAAATAAATTTCTTTAACAATAAATATGACCGGCTATTCTATAATTTTATGAAGCCAATATTATTTTGTCTTGCTAAATTTATTATTTTATTTAGCTTTTCTGGGCTTGGACTGTTAATATTTAATTTAAGTAAATGTCCGCCATTTGTTAGCTCGTGATATGGTCCTTCTATTTTTATCTTTGTTTCAATTGTTATTTTATCATCTTCTGGGAGTTCAAATGAATTTGTGTATTTAGTTTTGTCTGTTACATTTTTTATAGTTCCATATATTGCTTTATCTGTTGCAATAAATTTTGTTGCAAGTCCATTATCATGTGTACCCATTAGTGCAAAATTCAGATTATATTTTCTACTAAATTCATCAACTTTTTCTTTCATAAATCTTACTATTTCAAGACCAAGTTTTTGTGTTTCTTTACTTTGTAATCTATTTTTTCCAGTTAAGGCTATTAAACATTCTTCTAATCCAATAAAACCTATGGTTAAATTGCCTTGTTTTATTATTTTACGCACTTTATCTTCATCTTTTGCACGTTCTGAATCAAGCCATATGCCTTGTTTGGCAAAAAATGGGAATTCATATACTTTTTTATTTCCTTGTATTTCAAATCTATCTAATAATTGTTCTTTTACTAAATTTAATTTTTCTTCTAATTCTTCATAAAATTTCTGGTTTTTATCATCTTCTCTAGAATTACGAATTCCTATTCGTGCTAAGTTTATTGTAGTATAAGAAATATTACCTCTCTGAGATGCAATTTCCTTGTCTTTATCTAATATGTTCTCCATTACTCTCATATTAGTAGAATTATATGCAATTTCGCTATCAGGATTATTTGGTTTAAAATATTTTTTGTTATATGTTGCATCTAAAATAGAAAATGCTGGATAACCTCTTCTTGATGCAATATCTAATGCTCTTAAATATAAATCGTGGTTTTTATCTTTATCATTTAGGTTTACTCCTTCTTTTACTTTAAATATTACAAGAGGCGAAAGAATTTCCTTTTCTATATCAATTCCAAAATCTATAGCATCTAATATTTTAGAAATGACCATTCTCCCTTCTGCAGATGTATCTGTTCCTAAATTAATTGTTGGGTATATTTTTTCTTTTCCGTTTGAATCTATAACATTTGTATCATGAATAAAGGCTTCCATTGCTTGTGATACAATTTTTTCTGTTTTTTTAAGTGCTATATTATATGCTACCCTAAAAATTCTTTGAACTTGTTTTGAATCTCTTGAATATTTGTCAAATATTGCAATATCAAAATCTATTGTTTCTATTTTCTCTATTTCTCTATCTATACCATTTGTTGCAGCAAATTTATCAAAATCGGTATATATTAATATATCATCTATAGTTTGTTTTAACTGCTTTTTAAAAGTTTTAACAACTCCTGGTGCCATATAATAATCAAAAGCCGGAATAGATTGGCATCCATGTTGTTCTTTTTGGTTTAATGTTATTGCAAGCATAGCAAGCGCCGAATAAGACATTATATCTTTTGGCTGTCTTATATGTAAATTTCTAGTATAAAAGCCTTCATCAAATAGCTTTGTAAGGTTAATTTGTGATGAAGTTGTTGTACCAACTGGCATAAAGTTTAAGTCATGTATGTGTATTTCTCCTGCCTCTTGTGCTTCTGCAGCCTTCTTCTTTACCATATAGGCTTTTGCAAACTCTTTTGAAATTGTACTTCCATAATCCACCATCATTTCCAGTGGACTAATAATATTTTTATCTTTTCTTTCTGTTTTTAGAGTTAAATCTTCTAATCCTTTTAAAAACTTATGTTGCTTCTTCTCATCAAAAAACAACTTCCTAGATTGTGCTCTTCTCTCCCTATACTCAGAAAAAGAGTAATAAACATCAATATAGCCTTCTTGCTTTAGATGCTTTTCTATTAAATCTTGAATTTCTTCTATTTTAATTTTAGAGATATTAAGGCTGGCAATTTCTTCAATTACCAAGTTATAAATTTTATTTATATCTTCTTCTGTATATTTGGGATTTTCTTCATCAATTACACTATCAAAACCTTTTTTAATAGCAATTGCAATCTTAGCTCCATCAAACTCAACCCTTTTGCCATCTCTTTTAATAACTTTAATATTATCAAACATTCTTAATCCTTTCTGCCTGTTTTTGGGGACACCTTCCTAAAACAGGGGTTATCTTTGTTCATATTCTATATCAAAACATTCTTAAAATCAACTGTTTAAAGGTGTTTTTTATCATCCTGTTTTTGGGGACACCTTCCTAAAACGAGGCTGTTTAAAAAGTCTTGTTATGTTAATTCTAACACGTCAACAATACGGGTTTGCGGGCTTGATTTTTGAAAAAATAACACTTTTTAAACAGCCTCCCTAAAACAGGGTTTTATTATTTTGTTTCAAATCATCCATTGTGCCTCTAGGAATTTCAAAAAAATCTCGAATTTCTACATACTTTAACCTAAGCTCACTATTTAAATAATATATTAATTTTTTTAGTAAATCTCTACTAGATAAAATCTCAAATGTTGTCTTTTCATAATCTTTTTCGAATTTTCTTAAGCCACTTATTATATATTCATTTATTTCTTCTCTGCTTTCAGTATCTATGTCCATAAATCTCATATTTACAGTTTCTTTAAATAATTCTGCAAAATTGCAATTTGAGCCAAAAATCTCTTCTAGAATTTTACTTTTAGCCACACCTTTATTGTTTATATAGTCTGTATATGATGAGTACTTATATTCATCACATCTCGAAACAATTTTAGCTTTTACAGGATTATTATGAATATATTTTATACAATTTAAAAGATGTTTTCTTTCATATATAGGCTCTGTCTTATATCTATTTCTAAATAAAACTCCGCACCTATTTTCTTTTTTATTATACATTTGTGCATATAACAAATTAACTTTATGCATGAACTTACCTAAATCATCAACGTTTTCAGTATACACTAAAAAATGAGCATGATTATTCATTATGCAATATGCCATTATTGTAAAATTATAATTTACTTTATTCTCTTTAATAATATTTAAATAGTTTTCTATGTACTCATTTTTATTAAAAATATACTCTTTATTCACCCCTTGTATCATTACATGTATAAATGGAGCTTTTAAATCTTTTCTTGCTACTCTTGGAATATTAATCCCTCCTTATATAAAAAATTAGAGGAAAACTTGCAAATTTGCAAATCTTCCCCCATTTGTTATATGAATTATATTACATTTTTCAAATTAAATCAAGCTGTTTTTAGAAGGTGTCCCCAAAAACAGGAATAACTTTATATTTTTTTAATATATTTAATTATTGAGGTGAGTTTTTTGTTTATTAAATCTGTTAATAGTTGCTTTATCAAAAGATTTTTACTTTTCTTTTTGGTTATTCTGCTTGCTGTATTAGTTATTGTTTTTACTGTTGTTAATAGATTTAATTTTAAAGAAGAAAATAAATTGGAAAATATTTTTAATTCTGATTTTAATGGCGAAGAGTTTATGAAT
>CALXJR010000062.1 GCA_944388675.1 uncultured Clostridia bacterium | reverse complement strand
TATAACATGAAAGGAGTTGCTTTGCTACAAAGCTAAAGCATTTGTCACTACCGGCATAGCCGGAAGTTTATTTACAAAATTAAAGCTGTTTTAGGAAGGTGTCCCCAAAAACAGCTTAATTTATTTGACATATTAATTTTATATAGACCAATTTATTACAATTTAAAAAATTAACTTGTAACTGTTGAACAAAAATCGCAACTGTGATAGAATATAAAAAGCATAAAATCTGGAATAAAATTGGAAAAGGAGATAATATGTCAACAAAAGGAAAAAGAATGGCTCAAATGCCTAGAAAAAATGAAAATAACAAAAATGTTAAAAATATGAGAAATAATAGTGTTAGAACACAAAACGCAACTAATGCTAATAGAGATCAATATAAATATGGTGCATATGAAAGAAATTTAGAAAGACAACAATATGCTAATAAGAACAAAAAGAAAAAAAAGAAGAAAACAGCATTAAAAGTAATAATAATAATTCTAGTGATACTTTTAATTCTTATATTAGGAGTTGGAATTGCAGGCTACTTATTTATAAATAGTAAACTTTCTATGATTCAAACAGAAACAATAGACACAACAGCAGTAGGTATAGATTCTGGAGTTGCAGAACAATTAAAAGGTTATAGAAATATAGCTCTATTAGGAATTGATAGTAGAGCAGACGATTATGGAGTAGGTAACAGAAGTGACTGCATAATTATTGCAAGTTTAAATGAGAAAACAAATGAAATTAAATTAACATCTGTTTATAGGGATACTTATGTATATGTAATAGAAAATGGAACAGAGAAATTAGATAAAATTACACATGCATATTCTTATGGTGGAGCGCAAAATACATTAAAATCTTTAAATGAAGCTTTAGATTTGAATATAACTGAATTTGTTACAGTAAACTTTGATGCAGTAATTACAGCAGTAGATGCTTTAGGAGGAATAACTTTAAATATAGACAGTTCAGAATTAAAATATATAAATGACTATATAGATGCAACTTCAAGTAGCTCAGGAGTATCATCAAGCCATATAACAAGAACAGGTAGTCAAACAGTAGATGGTGTACAAGCTGTTGCTTATTCAAGAATTAGATATACTGCAGGAGGAGATTACAAGAGAACAGAAAGAATGAGAGATGTTTTGACTGCAATGCTTTCAAAAGCTAAAACATTAAGTTTAGGACAGTTAAATAGTTTTGCAGATACAATTTTACCAAGAATAAGTACAAACATTGCATCTAATGAAATTTTAGGATTAATACCAAGTCTTGCATCTTTCAATATATCAGATAGCCAAGGTTGGCCATATGAAGTAAAAGGAATAACATTAAAGGCTTGGTATGGAGTACCAGTAACTTTAGAAAGTAATGTTGTAGAACTTCATAAAGAATTGTTTGGACAAGAAGATTATGTAGTATCTGACACTGTAAAAGAAATGAGCAATGCAATTATAAATAAAACTGGTTATACTGAATAAACATTCTTAAATTTCGAGGGGGGAAAATATCTTGAATAGAACAAATCTTGCTATTAAAGATGAATATGCAGTAGATACTGAGATTGATGTGGATAGTCAAGAAATAGAAATTAAAGAATTACAAGAAAAAAAAATAAAAGAACCGAATTATGAAAAAGTACAAGAAAAGAAAAAAGTTGGAATAGTGTATTTGGCATGTAAAAAGGTTGTAGACATTATAGCTGGAGTTATAGGAACAATCTTATTAGTGCCTATTACACTAATAGTCTGGCTTGTACGAATATTTAAACGTGAGAATGACGGACCTTTATTTTATGAACAACTTAGGATAGGAAAAAATGGAAAACAATTTAGAATATATAAATTTAGAACCATGGTAATGAATGCAGATGAAAAATTATATGAATATTTAGATGAAAATGAAGAAGCTAGAAAAGAATATAAAAAATACAAAAAATTAAAAAATGATCCAAGAATTACAAAGTTAGGAGCATTTTTAAGAAAAACAAGTCTTGATGAGTTTCCACAATTTATAAATATACTAAAAGGTGATATGAGTTTAGTAGGTCCCCGTCCTTATTTGCACAGAGAAAAAGACGACATGGGTGATTATTATGAACAAATAATCCAAGTAAAACCTGGTATTACAGGCTATTGGCAAGTAAATGGTAGAAATGATGTAGATTTTGAAGAAAGAACATATATGGATACATATTACATAGAACATAGAGGAATCATAATGGACATTAAAATAATGTTGAAAACCGTACTTAAGATTTTCAAAAAAGAAGGAGCAATATAAATTGAGTAATATAAAAATAATTGTAGCAGCACATAAAAAATACCAAATGCCAAAAGACAAAATGTATATTCCTGTACAAGTTGGAGCAGAAGGTAAAGAGTTAATAGAAAATTACACTCCAGATAATACTGGAGATAACATATCTAAATTAAATCCATATTTTTGTGAACTTACAGGTTTATATTGGGCATGGAAAAATCTAGATGCAGATTATATAGGATTAGTTCATTATAGAAGATATTTTACTGAAAGTAAAAAAATTCCTAAAGAAGAAGATAAAAAATTTGAATGTGTTCTTACAAAAGAGCAACTAGAAGAAAAATTAAAAAACGTAGATGTAATATTGCCAAAGAAAAGAAAATATTACATAGAAAACCTTTATTCACACTATGAACATACAATGTATGTTGAACCTTTAGAAAAAACAAGAAAAATTATACAAGATAAATATCCAGAATATTTAGATGAATTTGATATGTTACATAAGAGAACATCAGCACATATGTTTAACATGTTAATAATGAGAAAAGATATTTTAAATGAATATTGTACTTGGTTATTTGATATTTTATTTGAGTTACAAAAACAAATTGATGAAAGTAAATATGATAGCTTCCATGCAAGATTTTACGGAAGAATTTCAGAATTATTATTAGATGTTTGGATTAATAAAAATCAAATAAAATATGAAGAAATTAAAGTAATAGATATGCAAAATGTAAATTGGTTTAAGAAAGGTATAAGCTTCTTAAAAGCAAAATTTACAGGAAAAAAATATGAAAATAGTTTTTAAAAAATAAAAAGAAAGGAAATTCAAAGAATGAAAATCTTGTACTATAATTGGACTCAATTTGATAATGCTGACAATCAAGGAGGAGGCGTCAATGTTTATCAAAAAAATTTAATTGACTATATGATAAAAAATACAAAAAATGAAATTTATTTTTTGAGTTCAGGTATATATTATGATTTAATAAATAAGAAAACATATATAAAACAATCAAAAAATATATATGGAGACAAATGTGAATCTTATAAATTAATTAATTCAAAATGCTTAGCTCCAGCAAGTGCTATGTATGATGATATTAATACATATTTAACAGATGTAGATGATTATGAAGTTTTAAAAAATTTTATTAATAAATGTGGTGGATTTGACGTTATTCATTTTAACAACATTGAAGGACTATCATTAAATTGTTTAAAAATAAAGAAAGATTTTCCTAATACCAAAGTTATATACTCACTACACAACTATTTTTTTTGCTGTCCTAAAGTAAATCTATTTTATAATGATGAAAAAAATTGCACAGATTATCAAGATGGAAAATTATGTCAAAAATGTTTAAAAAATATTGTATCTAAAAGAAAAATTGTTATGTTTTATAAAATAGATAGGATTTCGGAAAGTCTACATATGACAGGACTCAATAAAAAAATTAAATGGTATGCGAAAAATTTATTAAAAAAAATAAAACAGAAAAATGGACAAATGCAAAAAGGAGGTTTACAACAAAAATTTAATTGTAACTTTAAAGAATATAGAGAAAAGAGCATAGAAACTATAAATAACTATGTAGATGTTGTTTTGGCAGTTTCAAATAGAGTAAGAGAAATTGCAATTAAATATGGAATAAAACAAGACAAAATTTTTACGGATTATATAGGAACTAAAGTTGCAGAAACAGAAACAGGAAAGTTAAATAATAGAGAGAGCAAAACTCAAGATTTTAATATTGCGTATATGGGGTATTTCAATAAACAAAAGGGTTTTGATTTTTTAATAGAGGCATTAGATAATTTGCCAGAAGACATAGCTAAAAAAATTAATTTTTATTGCTATGCAAGAATCAAAGACGAAAATGATAAAATCAATGTAGAAAAAATAAAAAAACTTAATGGAAAGCTAAAATCTGCAATTCACATTAATGGTTATAATCATAAAGATTTACCAGAAATTTATAAAAATTTAGATTTAGGTATAGTTCCAGTTATATGGGAGGACAACCTTCCTCAAGTTGCTATTGAATATGTTGCTTATGGAGTTCCAGTTTTATGTAGTGATTTAGGTGGAGCTCAAGAATTGTCTGAAGCAAAAGAATTTGTATTTAAGGCGGGAGACATAAAAAACTTTCAAGAAAAAATTACAAACATTATGAATAATAGAGATTTATTAAAAAAATATTTTGATAAAAAGAAAAAGCTAACTACGATGGAAGAACATATCAATTCATTGATGAAGTTTTATAACTAATAGAGGAGAAATATGGATACAATAGATTTCGTAATACTATGGGTGGATGGAAATGACCCAAAATGGAGAAAAGAAAAAGCAAAATATGATAATACTAGTAGTGATGATAGAGACATAAGATATAGAGACTGGGATAATTTACAATTTTGGTTTAGGGGAGTAGAAAAATTTGCTCCATGGGTAAATAAAATACATTTTGTTACTTATGGGCATTTACCTAAATGGCTAAATGTAAATAATAAAAAATTAAATATTGTAAATCACAAAGACTTTATGCCAGAAGGGAGTTTACCAGTATTTAATTCGAATGCTTTAGAAGTTAATTTACATAGAATAAAAGGACTTTCGGAAAAATTTGTTTATTTTAACGATGATGTTTTTATAATAAATAAAGTTAAAGAGAAAGATTTTTTTGTAAACGGTATACCATGTGATTCTGCAATAATGTCTCCAGTAATACAAGAAAATAAAAACGGGATAGGTAATACATTAGTTAATAATTTGGCAATAATAAATGAATTCTTTAATAAAAAAGAACAAATGACTAAAAAAATAACAAACTGGTTTAATATAAAATATGGAATTGAAAATATCAAAAACTTATTATTATTACCATGGCATGATTTTACAGGATTTTATGAAATGCACATTGCAAATAGTTATTTAAAAAAGACATATGAAGAAGTATGGGAAAAAAATAAAATTGAATTAATTAATACAACTTTTGATAAATTTAGAAATCCAAGACAAGATGTAAATCAATGGTTATTTAGAGATTGGCAAATAGCAAGTAATAATATAGTTCCTAGGAGTATAAAGTTTGGTTATAATTTTAAATTAGAAGAAACTTTTGATGAAGCTATTAAAGCAATATTAAATCAAAAGTATAAAATGATTTGTTTAAATGATTCTAATAATATTAATAATTTTGAAGAAAAGAAAGAAAAGATTATTGAAGCATTTAATAAAATATTACCGGAAAAATCATCATTTGAAGTATAGGAGTAGATATGGAAAAAATTATAGAAAACAAGGATAAGTACTTAGAAAGAATATATTTCGTAGGAATAATTATTTTATGTATAAAGTTTTTTACTGAAAAAAGTACATTAATAACTATAAATGATATGCCAATAGCTTTATCTTTAGCTATATGTTTTTTTATAAAATTAATATTTCAGAAATATACAAAAAGAGAATTAATAATAACAATAATTTCTGGAATAATATCAGTTTTAGTATCAGCTATTACACGTGAGTATATTGCAGTTTATGTTTTTCTTGTTATATTTGCTTCAAAAAATATTGATATAAAAAAGACAATTAAAATATGTTTTTGGAGTATTACTGTATTATTATCAATTCATGCAATCAAATATATAATAGATGGAGTGATAGCAGAAATTCCTATTATATATAGAAATACAGGTGAACCAAGATATACATTTTATATGTATCATCCTAATATAGTCGCTGGGTTAATTTTATGGCTAATTGCACAATACTCATATTTAAAATATGACAATTTAAAAATTAGACATTTTGTAATATTTTTAGCTATATTTGTAGTAACATACTTATTAACATTATCAAGAACAACTTTAATAGCTTCTATTGTATTACTTATTTTATTAGCTATAAGTAAAAATATGAAAATTGCAAAAGTAATAACTTATCTTTCAAAGTTTATATTTATTATAGCTATTGTATTTACTATAGGTATTAGTTATTTATATAGAGTTAATAGGGACAATTTTATATTACAAAAATTAGAGTCTGCTTTAAGTGGACGAATTTCTTTATTAACAATAGCGATAGATGAATATGGAGTTAGTTTGTTCCCAAGAAATATAGATTTAACAAAAGATGTTAAGTGGGATTTTGGAGGAGAAGCTGAATTATATCTTGATAGTATATATTCTAGGGCTTATATTAAATACGGATTACTTTATTTAATATGGTTAATATATTTATTTACAAATTTAAATAGTAAAAACGAAAAGAAAAATGCAATCTTTATAATTCTTTTTGCGATTATTGGAGTAACTGAAAGATATATAATGTATCCTGTAATTGGATTCCCACTATTGTTCTTTGGAGATTACTTATGGAATGAAAAAAAGAGGGATAAGAAAATAATTTTATCACAGTATATAAGGAATAATTTTAATGCAGGACCAAAAGCAAAAACCGATATAGAAAAAATTGCAGAAAGTAAATTTGGTTTTGAAGTAAAGACAATGCCTTTAACTGAAGAAATATGCAAAAATAAAATAAAGAGAATGATTCAGTTTGCTAAAAAATTTAAATTAATATCTTCTATTGCAAAGGAGACAGAATTAGCAATTATTCAGGCACCATTTTCAAGTAAAAAAATAATGATGGATAAATTTAAAAATAAAATTGTAATAATTCATGATATGGAAGGACTTAGAAATCAAAATCCAAAAGAACTTAATGAAGAGATAAGTTTTTATAAATCATGTGATTTTGTGATCGCTCATAATAAAACTATGAAGACATTTCTTATAAATAAAGGTATAGATAGTAATAAAATTTATGAATTAGAATTATTTGATTATTTATGTGATGGAGATGCAAAAGAAAAAAACTTAAATCATAAGAATCCTAAAATTACATATAGTGGAAATTTAGACAAAGCAGCATTTGTTAATCAATTAGACAGCAATAAAATGAAATTTGAGTTATACTTGTATGGACAAAAAAACAAAGAAATAAAGAATAAAAAAATAATATATAAAGGTAAATGTGCACCAGATGAAATGCCAAATGAGATAGATGGAGATTTAGGATTAGTCTGGGATGGTAATTTTGATGAGAGTGATGAAGAAGAGAGTTACAAGAATTATACAAAATATAATAATCCACATAAATTATCTTGTTATATAGCTGCTGGTATGCCAGTAATAGTTTGGAAAAAATCTGCTATAGCTGATTTTGTTAGAGAAAATAATATTGGATATGAAATTTCTAATTTATATGATATAAACAAAATAGACTTTTCAGATTATGATGTAAAAAAGAAAAATGTTGAAAAATTAGAACAAAAGGTAAGAACAGGATACTTTACGCAATCTGTATTAGGTAAAATATTAAAAATTATGATATTGTAGAAGGGAAAGAAATTGAAGAATAGTGTAAAAAAGAATTATATTTATAATTTAATATATCAAATATTAGTAATAATATTGCCATTAATAACAGCACCATATATCTCAAGAGTACTAGGAGCAGAAAATATTGGTATTTATAGTTATACAACTTCTATATCGGCTTATTTTATTCTGTTTGGTTCTTTAGGAATTAGTCTATATGCTCAAAGAGAAATTGCATATCATCAGGACAATAAAAAGAAAAATAGTAAAACATTTTTAGAAATTGTTATATTAAGAGCTATAACAATGTTAATATCTATTACAATATTTTGTGTAACTTTTGCATCAAGAGGCGAATATAGCTTTTTTTATAAAATATTGATTATAGAATTAATTGCACAATGTTTTGACATAAGTTGGTTTTTTAGCGGATTAGAAGAATTTAAAAAGACAGTTCTAAGAAATCTTATAGTTAAATGTATTAGTGTAATAGCAATATTTTTACTAGTAAAGACACCAGAAGACTTAGATTTATACTTTTGGATTTATGTTTTATCTGCATTCATAGGAAATATTTCATTATGGTTTTATTTACCTAAATATTTAGTTAAAGTAAAATTAACCGATCTTAATATTATGAGACATTTAAAACCAACATTGGCTTTATTTATTCCAGAAATTGCAATACAGGTTTATACAATATTAGATAAAACTATGATTGGTGCAATATGGGAAGATAAATCAGAAGTCGGATTTTACCAACAAAGTGAAAGAATTATTAAACTATTATTAACAATAATTACATCATTAGGAACAGTGTTACTACCAAGAGTTGCAAGTTGTTTTGCTCAAAATAAAAAACAAGAAGTTTTTGAGTATATAAGAAAGTCATTTAATTATGTTTATTTCCTTGCATTTCCAATGATATTTGGAATAATAGCAGTTGCTAACGAGTTTGTTCCATTGTTTTTTGGACCAGGATATGACAGAGTTGTAATATTAATGAGTATAATATCGCCAATTATATTATTTATAGGAATGAGTAATGTAATAGGAAAGCAATACCTACTACCAACAAGAAGACAAAAACAATATACAATTTCTGTAGTTATAGGTGCAGTTGTAAACTTTATTATGAACAGTTGTTTAATATGGAAATATGGCGCTTTAGGAGCATCTATAGGAACAGTAATAGCAGAATTTTCAGTAACTTTTGTACAAATTATATTTGTAAGGAAAGAATTTAATATAAAAGAAACTTTAAAACTTTCTCTAAATTATTTAATATCTTCAGTTATAATGTTTATAATTTGTAAATTAGTTGGAATTATTCCAGTTGGAAATTTATTGGCTATTATTTTACAAGTAGGAGCAGGAGTAATTGTTTATTTATTAGTACTTTTAGTATTAAAAGATAAATTTACTTATGAGATGGTAAAACAAATAAAAGATAAAGTCTTAAGATTAAAGTATAGTAAAAATGTTTAATATTTACTAAAAGGAG
>CALXJR010000061.1 GCA_944388675.1 uncultured Clostridia bacterium | reverse complement strand
ATTTTTTATTAAATTATTTTTTATTATTGTATCAGATAAATAAATCTCATCTTCCATTTGATTTAAAAGACTTAGTAGTTCTTCGTTTTCTTCAATTTCTTCTATAGTCTCTCTATCATAATAAGTTCCATTAATACAATAATTTGTACTTGTAACAAACCCCAAACCTTTTATAAAAGAATAATCTTTATTAGAAAAAATTGTAGTTCCTAAAGATAACTTATCTTCTACTCCTAACAAATCTAATATTGTTGGTTTTATATCTATTTTTGCCACACTTCTATTAATAGTTTCATCACTTTCTACTCCTGGAATTTTCATTCCAAAAGGTACATGTACTTCTTTAGTAGAACTATCAAGGTCAGTATATACTTTTCCATTTTCATTAAACAATTTTGTTAAATCATCTTCATTCCATATACTTGCACCATGATCTCCATATACAATTAGTATACTATTATCTATTAATCCTGTTTCTTCTAATCCATCTATAAATTTACCAAAGGCATAATCAACAAAATTGCATGATATTAAATATCTACCTAAAGTGTCATCTTCAAATTCACTTACATCATCTAGTGTTAATGTGAGTTTATTATCTAAGTCTGATACTCCATCTAAGTAAAAAGGTACATGAGTTGTAACACTTACTAAAGTTGTGCAAAATTTTCCTTCATATGAAGCCATTATTTTAACCGCTTCTTCAAAAAATCCTTCGTCAGAATAAAATTCTCCAGCTTGCTCTATATTGGGAAAACTTCTAATATCATTATATTCATCTATATGATAACCCGAATTATAAACTTCATCTCTATTCCAAAACGTACTTGTATTTGGGTGCATAAATGAAGTATAATATCCATTTTCTCTTAAAACAGTAAAAATATCTTCCCAATTATTGTTATAGTATTTTTGGAATACATAACCATTTTCTAGAGGATAAAGCGAGTTTTCCATTTCAAATTCTGAATCTGCAGTACTACCTAAACCTTGGTTATACATATCACTACAATAT
This sequence comes from uncultured Clostridia bacterium, assembly GCA_944388675.1. GTDB lineage: Bacteria > Bacillota > Clostridia > TANB77 > CAG-508 > CAG-245. Next base: position 8,197 of record CALXJR010000061.1, on the reverse strand, counting down.
ATATTTTCACTAAAGAATTTGTTTAAATTAGGAGTTATTTCTTTTCCATTAACACTTTTTCCTATTACATATTCATTTAAGCTTTCTAATTGCAAAATAATAACATTACTATCTTGTGCCACTCCTGTATAATCACTTAAAACAGGCTCAGTATTTATATAATTTTCATATGCATTTTTAAGCCTTGCTTCATCAATTTCTTCTTTTCCAAATAAGCTTTTAAAATAATCTTTAGCATCTTCATAATGATAATAATAAATTGATGCATTTTGAACAATTAATGATTTGTTATATCCTTTATCTTTATATATTTCATCTATTTCATCAGTAACCGTATTTACATTTAAGGCTATTATAACTAGTATTAACGCAATTTTTAATATTCTATTTTTATAATATGTTTTTTTAAATTTCTTACATGATAATATGCTTAGAACTGCTACTATAACATTATCTAACCAAAATATTATAAAGCTTTTTAAATCTACTAAACAAATAATTCCACCTGCAATTTCTTTGCCATATTGTAAATTTCCAATTTGATAAAAAGATAGAAAATTTGTTGCATATGTATAATACAAAAAATCTGCATATATTATAAATGTTACAATTGCATATACCACATTTAGATATATATATCCAAATTTATTTTTATGATTTATTGTAGGGCACATTATTAGCATGGATGCCATGATTGTGTAAAAGATAACATCTTTTTCAACCTCTAATTCTATAATACAATTTAATAATAATCCCTTATATACTAATAAAATTGTTCCTATGATAAATATAAAATTATTTTTTAATATATCTAATATAATTCTTATTATTTTATCTTTTAGGTTAATTGCTTGTTTTACATTTTCTAAATTCTCTTTTTTTTCTTCTTTACGTTCTTTTACTGCTTCCATTTTCTCTCAAAACTTTTTTTGTAATTATATCACATTTTGTCAAATTTTAGTTCTTTTATTTTAGAAATATCAATATTATATATTTGTTTATATATATCATCACAATTTAAAGCTGTTACTTTAGACTCATCTACACATAGCATATTTTTTATTTTTAAAACTTCTTCTTCAGATTTCCCCTCAATTTCCATATATGTAGGTATCATTGGCCATGAGTCTATATCTAATTCTGTTCCGTTTAAATTATATTGTATTCTATCATTTTCTTGATAGCTTCTACTGTAAAAACCAATTCTTTCTAAAAATTCATTTGCTTTATTAAAATCTTCAACCTCGAATTCAACTTCTTTTGTTCCGTCTATTGTATTACTTACAACATCTTTATATGTAAGAGTTGTAACTTTGCCATTTGTTCTTAATCTTATCCACTTTCCATCCACTGCTGGTTTTAAATCATATACATATCTTTTTTGATGATATTCTCCTATTTTTATTGCTCCAAGTTCTTCTAACTTATTAATCATTTTCTCTTTGTCTATTTCCAAAACTCTTAATTCATATTCAGTTTTCATAACTTTTCTCCTTTTTTATAAATATAATAATTCCAAAAATTAATAAAGAAATACTAATCCACTGTGATGTAGAAAGTCCAAGATATATTCCTCTTATTAAATCTCCTCTAAAGAATTCTAATATAAATCTTACTATACTATATAAAATACAGTATAAACCAACTGTTTTATATGTGCCTATAAATTTTTTATATGTTATAGTTAATATTGCAAATATTAATAAATTACAAATACACTCTACAATTTGTGTCGGAAAAAGTGGTATTTCATTTGGTGCAAATATCGAATTATGAAATATAATTGCTCCAAAACCGTGATATTCCATTCCATAACAGCATCCTGCACAAAGGCAGCCAATTCTTCCTATTGCATGTACTAATGGAATAACAGGAACTATAGTTAATATTAATGATTTAAATTCTATTTTAAATTGTTTTGAGTAAATAAATATTCCTAATATTCCTCCAATAAGTCCTCCATAAAATACAAAGCCTCCACTAAGCATTTGAAGTAATGTATTTAAAATATTTTCACTTTTTAATAATAGCGGAATATTTGTAAGTAAATATAATAGTTTTGCTCCAATTACAACTCCTACTACTCCATATAATATTGAATAAAATACATCATCTTTTTTGACTTTATTAAATTTTGAAAAATAGAAAACTGCAATCATTGTTCCAAGTATTATTCCTAAAACTATTATAAAACCATATGTTGCAATTTGTCTTCCAAAAATATTTATATATGGTAACATAAATTTTCCTTTCAAAAAAATTAGGCAAACAAGTTCAAGTCTTGTTTACCTTTATTATATAATTTTTTAACTTTAAGCTAAAGAAGCTCCTAACCCAATCATACCAACACATGCAATACAAGCTACAAATACTACTCCACAAAGCGCTGTTCCTATTATAGATAAAACTAAACCTGCAGATGCCATACTTGTTGGATTTTTCTTTTTAGCATTAACTGCTAATATAATACCTACTATACCAAGTATCAAACCAATCAATGAGTAACCAATAAAATTGAATAATATAGATATTATACCTAATATCAAAGAAGCAACAGCCATTCCATTATTATCATTTCCATTGTTAATAACTTCAGCTTGTTTTTCTTCTACTTTTGGTTCATTATTTTCTTCTGGCTTCTTATCTTCTTCCATTATTTAATCCTCCTTTATTACAATACTAATTTTATTATACATTAAGGAAATTTTTATTGCAACAAAAAGATTATTTTTTAATTTTTTGACCATTAAGTCAATTTATTATTTCATAAAAGTATTACAAATCATTAATGCAAAGGAGGCTACACACCTTTTTATGGTGCATAGCCTCCTTTGCTTAAATGTCTTTGTTTTGCGACTGTTACTGCAAGAAGTTCAAGGTTTCTACCAGCTCTTTATCGCTATTGACTACCCTAAAGAAGTTTTCTTTGAGACTTCCTGTAAAACCTTGGTATGTAGAATAGTCAATCGAATGAATTACGCTGTCAAAATAGCCACCAACATTGCAGATAATGATTTCTTTCTGATGTTCAAAAGACCTCTTTGCTTCAATTGCCGAGATAAGCTCGTCAATGGTGCCAAGACCACCAGGCAAAAACACCATAACATCTGCAAGCTGGAAGAGAACTTGTTTTCTCTCAGAAAGAGTGTTAAATGCAAGTTTCACATCACAGTCCAGATCTTCTAAATCTTTTGCCCAACGATCTAATGTCACTGCAATGATTTTTGTACTGTTTGAAACATACAGTATTTCATTGTAGACAGAAAGCGGAGCATCTTCTCGTAGTTTTCTCCGAACTTCGTTGTAAATTACGCCCATAAGACCGGTCTTTCCTGCCCCAAAGACGTAATTGTGGTTGTTTTCTACAATCCAATCTGCAAGTTCTTTTGCGACCTTGCAAGATTCCTCGTAGATTCGGTTCTTAGGTCCCCGTGATGAGCACCCAACAAAAACATTCATACTTTCACCTTCTTCACAATTACCGAGAAGTTTTAGCGAACAAATGTGAATATATCACACAATTTGTATTGTAGCATATTTATGTTAATTTTTCAATCTTTATGTTTAAAAATCAAATTTTTACATACCTTTTAATAATATGCTATAACAGATGTTCCTTCTTTTATCTTTATTCCTGGTTTTGGTAATTGTTCTGTAATTATATTTGCTTGATTTTCTGTAGTATTTTCACTATCAGCATTTTCATCTTTTTTTCTTAATTCTATACTTAAGCCTACTTCTTCTAAGGTTTTTTGTGCTTCATTTTTTGTCATTCCTACTAAATTTGGAACTTCTACTTCTTTTCTTTCTTCTTCCTCTTCTTTTTCTTTTTCAATTTCTAAATAAGGCAAAACTTCTCCTAATACTTGTGATGCAATTGGTGCTGCAACACCACCTCCTTGATGTCCTCCTTCTCCTGTTGGATTATAAAGTGTTATTAATATTGCAACTTCTGGGTCAGATACAGGTGCAACTCCTATAAATGATGTAACATATTTTCCAGTATTTACTCCATCTTCAGATGTTCCAGTTTTTCCTCCTATACTATAACCTTGAACTTGTGCATTTTTTCCTGTTCCTTCTGCAACAACACTTTCCATCATACTAAGCATTTTTTTAGATGTTTCTTCTGATATAACTCTATCTTTTGTTACTGGCTCTATATTTGTTACTTCTCCTGTTTCACTATTTATAATTTGTTTTACAACTCTTGGCTTTATATATGTTCCACCATTTGCTATTGTTGATACCATCGTAATCATTTGTATTGGTGTTACTTCAAATCTTTGACCAAATGCAATTGTTCCGAAGTTCAACAGGTCCTACTTTTTTCTCATCTAATAAAATAGAGTTTGCCTCACCAGGAAGATCTATGCCTGTTTTACTTAAAAAGCCATATTTTCTTAAATACTTATAGTATGTAGAAACTCCTATTTTTTCTCCAAGTCCTATAAAAACTGGGTTACAAGAATTCATTAAAGCTTGCCTTAAAGACTCTGGTCCATGAGGTCTATAATATCTCCAACATTTCATTCTAACTCCTGCAACCTCAATATAACCAATACAATTAAATTCTCCTTCTTTATCTGTAGATTCGACTATCCCTTCTTCTAGAGCAGTAGATGCAGTAACTAATTTAAATGTAGAACCGGGCTCATAGGTATCTGATATTGCTTTATTTCTCCACATTGCCTGTAAAGCGTTTGATCTTTCTGTAGCAGATAATGTTTCCCAATTTGCTTTTAACTCATCATTATTTATAGTAAATGGATCATTTAGGTTATAGTCTGGATAGCTTGCTAAAGCTAAAATATCGCCAGTTTTTGGGTTCATTATTAAAATGTTTCCACCATCTGTACACACATTATCAATACAGGCTTCTTCCAAATATTTTTCTGCAATTCCTTGAACAGTTGCATCTATTGTTAAGACTAAATCACTTCCATTTACAGCTGGCTCATAAGTTTCAGATGAGTCCTCAAGGTCAATTCCTTTTGCATCTGTCATTTTTAGTATTTTTCCATTTTCACCTTTTAGCTCATCATCATACATTGCTTCAATTCCAGCTAAGCCTTGATTATCACTACCACAAAATCCTATTACCTGAGAAGCCAAATTGTTATAAGGGTAAAATCTTTTGGTATCTTCATCTATATTTATACCAGAAGTAATATTATTATCTGTCATCCAAATTCTTAATTGATTTGTAATTTCTTTATCAACTTTACTTGCAATTGTCTCTATAGCAGTTTTTTTATTTACCTTCTTTAATACTGTATCGTAATCTAATTCAAAAAGCTCACTCAATTTTTTTGCTACTTTTTCTTTTGATTCTTTGGGTATATTTAACGGATTTACAGTTACAGTTTCCACACTACTACTAGTTGCTAAAACAACTTTTCCAGTTGAATCATATATAGTCCCTCTTTTAGGACTAATTTTTCTATCCAATGTTTGTTGCAAATATGCCATTTGTTTTAACATATCACCTTGATAGAATTGAATCCAAGCAACTCTTACAATTATCCCAATAAAAATAATACATGAAATTAAAAGTGCTACTTTCATTCTTTTTTTTCTAGAAATTTCACCTTTTTTATTTACCTGATACTTGCTTGTTTTAACTTCTTTTTTTAACTTTCTTTCTGCTTTACTATCACTTTTTCTTTTCTTATGTAACAAAATCTTATTTATTTTCTCATCATTATTTTTTAGTTCATACTCTTTTAATTTTTTTATATTAAAACCTTTTTTTCTCATACTAAACCACCTTAACTAAATGTATTCAAGATGTATTATATTTATTAAAGAAAAAAAGATTAAAATTTCCTAAGAATAAAAAAAAACTGCAACTTATTTTTAGTTTGCAGTTTCTTATTTTATAACTTGTGTTAACTTTTCAATTATTTTATCAAACCAATTCTGATTATCATCTATTACAACTTCCTCAGATGCAGGTTGTACATAATCTTTCTTTTGTAAATTTAGATATACTTTTTGGCTATTATCTAATTTTTGCATACCTAATTGATTTTTAGCTTCTTGCTCTATTGAAGTTAGATTTAAACTATTTTCTATACTAACTTGTAATTGTTCGTTTTGCTTTTCTACATCACTCACTTGTGATTTTATTGATTCTTTTTCATTATATTTTTCATTGATAAGTGAATAACGATAACTTATGGTAAATAGCATAGCAAAAGCTAAGCCTATATACACTACTGGCTTATAATTGTATTTTGTTTGTTTTTTTGGTTTATTTGCTTTTTGCTTTTCTTTTTCTCTTTGTTTAGCTTTATTTATTTTACTTTTGCTCTTTTTACTTAAAGAACTTTTCTTCTTTTTATATGGATTTTTATTTGGCTCAAACTCTGGTTGTATTTTTCTTGGACTTGTTTCATATTGATATCCATATTGTCTATAACCCGCCATAAGTTATTTTCACCTCTTTTCATTTATTATCTTTTGTAAGTTTCTCCGAGGTTGTTATTTTTTCATGTCTTTCAAATATCCTTAATTTTGCACTTTTTGACCTGCTATTTTTTTCTTGCTCGTCCTTACTTGCCTCAATAGGCTTTTTGTTTATAATCTTACTCTATGATTTATAATTTCAAACACAGTTTGATAAATCTTTTGGACAAGTACATTTTCCTTGTGCTTCTATATAAGCATTTTTTACCGCTCTATCTTCAAGAGAATGGAATGTAATAATGCATAATCTTCCATTTTCTTTTAAAGCTTCTATAGATTTAAGCACAGTATCATATAATGGTTTAATCTCATTATTAACTTCAATTCTGATTGCCTGAAATGTTCGTTTAGCTGGATGACCAGAATTTTGTTTAGATTTTGGAATTGATTTTTCTATTATATCTACTAGTTCGTCTGTAGTCTCTATTATTTTATTTTCTCTGTATTTGCAAATATTCCTTGCAATATTTCTTGAAAATTTTTCTTCACCATATTCATAAATAATTGTACTTAATTGTTCTTCAGTATAATTATTTACTACATCCTTTGCAGTTAAGCTCTGAGTTTGGTCCATTCTCATATCTAGATTATTGTTACCCAAATAACTGAATCCTCTATTTCTTTCATCTAATTGATATGATGAGACTCCTAAATCTAATAATATTCCATCAACTTTATCAATTTTTAGATTATCTAATATTTCTCTAATATTATCATGATTTCCATGAACATATTTAACATTATTATAATCTTTTAAATTCTCTTTTGCAGCTTTTAATGCATCTTCATCTCTGTCAATACCTATTAATATTCCATTTTTAGATAAATGCTTTAATATCTCTTTGCTGTGTCCCCCTCCACCAAGGGTTCCATCAACATATATTCCATCGGGCTTTATATTAAGACCCTCTATACATTCATTTAATAATACTGGAGTATGTTTAAATTCCAAGTTAATTTCCTCTAATTCTAAAATTTATTATAAGCACAATCAGTTGGTATAAATTTATACCAACTGTGTGCAATCTTAATTAAGCTTGTCTTTAGTATATTTTAATGCATTTGTTTGCTCCATCTTTTGTTTCTAATAGATTTTCTTTTGTGTATATTTTAGCTTTGCTTTAGTGGTTTAAATGTTTAATCTTTTGAATTTTAAAATTTCTTTTGTGCAGTAATTTGAAAATTCAAAATTGTTTGTGTTTATCTTTTGGTATTTTTATCTTTAGTGTTTTCGTAGGTTAAATTTTTTCTTTAGTTGGATACAGTTTTAATTTTAATTTAATTTATCTTTTGTTCACATTTGGCTTTTGTTTTTTAAGGTTTTATCTTTTGTAAATTAAAAATTCTTTTGTTTAAGACTATATAAACTTATAAAAAGTTATATACCTAGTTCTTCCATATTTTGTTCTATTTCTTCAATTGAAAGATTTTCTTCACTAATATGTTCTTCCCATTTAGCTTTATCCCATATTTCAATTCTTGTCCCCGCTCCGATTATAGTTACATCTTTATCAAGAGAAGCAACCTCACGAAGGTTTGAAGCTATTAAAAATCTTCCCTGTTTGTCTAATTCACATTCTGTGGCCCCTGATAAAAAGAATCTAACAAAGTTTCTTGCATTTTTGTTGGTAATTGGTAGTGTTTTTAGCTTGTCCTCGAATTTTTGCCATTCTGACATAGAAAAACCAAATAAGCAACCATCTAATCCTTTAGTTACTATAAATTT
>CALXJR010000060.1 GCA_944388675.1 uncultured Clostridia bacterium | reverse complement strand
TAAGAGTTGCAAAGGCAGAATCTAAAGTACACAATAAACCATTAGAAGAAGTGCACTTCCATGAGGTAGGAGCACTAGATTCTATTGTAGATATTGTTGGAACAGCAATACTTATAAACAAAATAAATCCAGATAAAATCTTAGCAAGTATTGTAAATGATGGCTATGGATTTATTGAATGTGCACATGGAACAATGAGTGTGCCTGTACCAGCAACAAGTGAAATATTTGCAAATTCAAATGTTAAATTTAGACAGATAGATGTTGATACAGAACTTGTTACTCCTACAGGTGCAGCAATAATAGCAGAACTTGCAGAAGACTTTACAACGCTTCCTGCAATGAAAATAGAAAAAATAGGTTGGGGTGCAGGTTACAAAGACTTGAAAATCCCAAATGTTCTAAAAGTATATTATGGAGAAACACAAGAGTCAAATGGACAAATTGTAGTAATGGAAACAAACATAGATGACTCAACTGGAGAAATATTGGGATATACCTCAGAAAAATTATTTCAAAATGGCGCATTGGATGTGTTCTTTACACCAATATTTATGAAGAAAAATAGACCAGCATACAGATTAACAGTTGCTTGCAGGAAAGATGATATGGTTAAATTACAAAATATTATATTTAAAGAAACAACAACAATAGGAATAAGATATAGAATAGAACAAAGAACAGAATTACAAAGAGAAAATATAGAAATAGACACAAAATATGGAAAGGTAAAGGCAAAGAAGGTTACAAATAATGGAGAAACATATGTATATCCAGAATATGAAAGCTTAAAAGAAATTGCAGAAAAAAATAATATTCCTTTAAAAGAATTATATAACATGTAAAGAGGAGAAAGCATAGTGGAAATAAGACAAATTTTAGAGAAAATTCAAAATAAAGAAAAAAGTTTGGAACAAGGAGAAAAAGAAATAAAGAAACATCAATATGAAGACTTAGGTTATGCAAAAATAGACCACAATAGGAAGGAAAGATCAGGAACAAGTGAAGTTGTATTTTGCCAAGGAAAACCAGATGAATTTTTGCTAAAAATATATCAATCAATTTATAATGAAGATAAAGAAGTATTAGGAACAAGAGCAAGTATACATCAATATGAATTATTGAAAAAAGACATTCCACAAATACAATATAGCCCAATTTCTAAAATATTAAAAATAGAAAAAGATAAGAAAAAAGTAGGAAACATTGCCATTTGTACAGGAGGAACAGCAGATATACCAGTTGCAGAAGAAGCAGCAGAGACTGCAGAATTTTTTGGAAGCTATGTTGAAAGAATCTATGATGTAGGAGTTGCTGGAATTCATAGAATTTTGTCAAACCAAGATAAGTTAGATAAAGCAAATTGTATTATTGTAATAGCAGGTATGGAAGGAGCTTTAGCCTCAGTTGTTGCAGGACTTGCAAAAGTACCAGTAATTGCAGTTCCGACATCAATAGGTTATGGAGCAAATTTTGGTGGACTTTCAGCATTACTTAGTATGATAAACTCTTGTGCAAAGGGTGTTGCAACTGTAAATATAGACAATGGTTATGGAGCAGGTTATATTGCAAACCAAATTAATAAATTGGTAAAGGAATGATATACATGTTAAAAGAATTAGAAGAAAGACTAAAAAAGTTAGAAAAAGTTGCAATAGCCTATTCTGGAGGAATAGATTCAAGTTTTATATTATTTGTAGCAAATAAAGTCTTGACAAGAGAAAACGTAATTGCAATAATTGCAAATGGTGCAATGGTTCCAAGAAAAGATTATAAAGAAGCAATAGAATTTTTAAAAGAAAACAAATTTCAATATATAGAAATTTCATATAATCCATTAGCAATAGAAGCTTTTAAAACAAACAGTAAAGATAGATGTTACTATTGCAAAAAAGAGCTAATGGGAAAAATACAAGAAACGGCAAAAAAACAAGGCTATGAATACGTTTTAGATGGTAAAAACACTGATGATTTAAAAGTATATAGACCAGGAAATAAAGCATCAGAGGAGCTTGGAATAATTAGCCCTCTTGCAGATTTAGGATTTAGTAAAGAAGATATAAGAGAAAATGCAAAAAAATTAGGAATAAAATTTTGGAATAAACCATCAAATTCCTGCTTAGCAACTAGATTCCCATACAATACAAATTTAAGCAGAGAAGACTTAGAAAAAGTAGACAAAAGCGAAGAAATAATAAAAGAATTAGGAATTAATAAAGTACGAGTAAGAGTTCATAACAACATTGCTAGAATTGAAGTAGAAAAACAAAATTTTGGAAAAATACTAAAAAATGAGACAATAGTAGAGCAAATAAAAAAACTTGGATTTAATTTTGTAACATTAGATTTAAATGGACTAAAAAGTGGAAGTTTTGATTAGGTTTACAGCATAGCTTAAATTATAGAGGCATAACTAAGATGGCAATATCCCCTTTACAATTTGCATATAAAAGCTAAAAATGCATTTTATTTATAATGCCATCTTAGTTATGCTTCTATAAAGAAGCATAAAATATCCCTTTTATTTTCAAAAGAGTTGCTATATTTTTATAGCAACTCTTATATTTTAGTAGCATTATAATAAAATATATGTTATATTATATACATAAGAGGTGGACTATGACATATATTGCAAAATATAAATCAGAACTTGGAAATATAGTTTTAGCAAGTGATGGAATAAATTTAACAGGACTTTGGTTTGAAGGGCAAAAATATTTTTTATCAAACATAAATGAAAAGGTAGAAGAAAACGATTTACCAATATTTAAGCAAACTATATTATGGCTTGATAAATACTTTAGAGGAGAAAAAGTGTCTCCAAAAGAATTAAAACTAAAACCCAATGGAACTGAGTTTAGAAAAAAAGTATGGAAAATATTATGCAAAATACCTTATGGAGAAACTACCACATATAAAGAAATAGCAGAAAAAATTGCAAAACAAGAAAATAAAAAAACAATGTCTGCACAAGCAATAGGTGGAGCTGTAGGACACAATCCAATAAGTATCATTATTCCTTGCCATAGAGTGGTAGGAACAAATGGAAGTCTAACAGGTTATGCAGGTGGATTAGACAAAAAAATAAGATTACTAGAAATAGAAACTGCAAATAAAAATACGTTATTATTAATATAAATATATAAAAAATGAAAGGGGAAAAATTATGAAAAAGAAAATTTTAATTACAATTGGTATTATCATTCTTATTGTAATAGGAGTAATTGCTTATTTTGTAATTACAGACTTACAGCAAGAAGATAAACTAACAGCTGAATTACAGGAAATAAGTAATTTAGTAAACAGTCAAGATGTTGATATTGACCAAATAAATCAAAAATTAGACAGAACAGTAACTCGAGGAGATTATGCAGTAGTAGAACAATCATTTAAACAATACTTAAAAGACAATTTTGATGTAAGCATAAAAATAGCAAATATATTAAATGATGAAAGACTTACAAATGTGTTAACTGCAGAAAATTATGAAAACGATGGAAAGGATTTTGTAGAAACTAAAAATTATATTTCTACTACAAAAGACCAGTTGGAAACATATAAAACAGAATATAAAGAATTTTTCACAGAAGATAAAGCAATGTCATATATTAATGATAAAAATTTAGACAGCTATTATACAGATTTATATAAGCAAGAACTAGTAGGAGATATAGAAAATGACAATGACTCAGAAGTAGTAGAAAATGCTATAGATGATATAATAGGAATTCTAGATATATATGAAGAAGTTATAAATTTCTTAGTAGATAACCAAAATAACTGGAATATACAAGATGATACTATAACATTTACTTCTGAAAGTCTACAAAACCAATATAATGAGTTAATAGAAAAATTAAGTTAAAAAAACATATAGCTAATAGATTAAATTTATTAGCTATTTTTACTTGCAATAGAAATAAATAATAGGAGGAAAAGTGAAAAAGTTATTATATGCAACAGGAAACAAATTTAAAATTCAATCTATGAAGGAAAGACTAAAAGGCCTAGACATAGAAATAATATCACCAAAAGATTTGAATTTAGAGATTAAAGTAAATGAAAATGGAAAAACAGTTACAGAAAATGCAATAATAAAGGCTAAATCATATTATGATGCTGTACAAATTCCAACAATTGCAGGAGATACTGCATTATATGTCCAAAAATTTGAAGAACAACCTGGATTATTTGTACATAGAGTAAATGGAAGAGACTTAACATTTGAAGAAACTCAAAATTATTATGTTGAGACATTAAAAAAAGTAGGTGGAGAAAGTGAAGCCTATTATTATACAGGGCTTGCAATAATAAAAGATGGAAAAATATATACAAAAGAAATAAAAGAGGACAAGTTTATTTTTACATCAAAAGTATGTGATAAACCATCGAAATATGATGGATTATCTAAAATTCAATTTGATCCAAAACTACAAAAATATATCTGTGAATTAACAGAAGAAGATATTCAAAAAAGAAACTCCACTTTTGATATAGAATGTGTTAAATTTATAAATTCAGTTTTATAATTGTTAGATGAAAGGAAAGAATAAATAGTATTTACACCAAAAGAAAAAATAATAAAAAGACTAATTCATACATAAATATAAAGATACTGCCCCAGCTGTATGACGCAAGCTGGGGCAGTAAGGATTTAAGCGCCAGGCCTAAACAGGATGTCATCGATTTCTTCGTCTCGTACATCATCCGAGAGCTCGGAATCAATGCCAGATGACTCAAACATTTCATCAATGTTGTAGTCATATGGCTCACTGAGGTTTTCGATTACCCCGGCAAAAGCCCATTTGGCAACAACCAGGAAATGTTTTATTCCCATAATCATAGCAATGATTGTTATGATAAGGAGAGCAAAAACAAAGCCTGTGTACAGTGTCTCGTATGACACTTTCTATGCACCTTCCTTTTTTAAAATTTGCAACAATAAAGTTGCTTATAATAATTATAACATTAAAAGTCGTAAAATACAATATATAAGCAAGTTCTAAAAATACTTAATTGTAAAAAAATGTTAGTTTTATATAAGTATAAAAAATATAAACATTACAAAAATGTAAGTTTTCAAATTTTAAATATATGATATAATAGCATAGGAGGACTAAATTATGCAAAAAATACTAATTGTAGAAGATGACAAAAAAATAAGGCAAGAACTTGAAAGCTTTTTAAATAAAAATGGATTTTTAGCAATAGGAATAAATAAATTTGACAATATTATACAAGATATATTAGATGAAAAATCAGATTTAGTGCTACTAGACATAAATTTACCATATTTAGATGGTGAATACATATGTAAGGAAATAAGAAAAGTTTCTAATGTACCAATTATAATAGTAACAAGTAGAGACAATGAAATAGATGAGTTAATGAGTCTAAACTATGGAGCGGATCAATATGTAACAAAACCATATAATATACAAATTTTACTTGCAAAAATAAGAGGATTGCTAAAGAGAAATCAAAATGCAGGAACAACAATGGAGAAAATAGACTGTAATGGTTTTGTACTAAATTTAGCACAAAGAACAATAGAGAAAGATAATAAACAAATTGATTTAACAAAAAATGAGTATAGTATTTTATATTATTTAAGTATAAATAAAGGAAAAGTAGTTTCTAGAGATGAAATAATGGACTATTTATGGGAAAGCGAAGAATTTATAGATGACAATACATTAAATGTTAATATAAAAAGACTAAGAAACAAATTAGAAGAAGTGGGATTAGTTGATAAAATAGAAACAAGAAGGGGACAAGGTTATTTATTAAAATGAAATTCAAAGATTTTATTAAAGATAAAATAATATTAATTGTAAGTATTATTTTAGCGGTAATAAGTATTGAAATATTATTACTAGCATATAAAATTGACTTAATTATAAAAATTTATATTGCTGTTATAATATTATTTGTTATTCTATTAGCAATATTAATAGAATACACAAGAAAAAAACATTTTTATAATCAGCTAAAAGAAAATATAGAAGGTTTACAAGAAAAATACTTAATTCCAGAAGTAATAAAAACTCCAGATTTTGCAGAAGGAAAAATATTAAAAGATGTATTACAAGAAATAGAAAGTTCAAGAATAGATAATGTAAACTACTATAAAAATATTCAAGAAGAATATAAAGAATATATTGAATTATGGATTCATGAAGTAAAAATACCAATATCTGCAAGTAAACTAATTATACAAAATAATAAAAACAAAGTTACAAAAAGTATAGACGAAGAATTAGATAAACTAGAAAACTATACAGAACAAGCATTATATTATGCAAGAAGTAATGCTGTAGAAAAAGATTATATTATAACAAAAACAAATTTAAAAGAAATTGTAAATGGTGCAATATTAAAAAATAAAAGTACATTACTTAATGAAAAAATAGTACTAGAAATAAATGATATAGAAAAAACAGTTTGCACAGATAGTAAATGGGCTACTTTTATAGTAAACCAAATTATTCAAAACTCTATAAAATATTCAAATCCAGAAAACAAAAAAATAGAGATATATGCAAAGGAAAAAAATGATAAAGTAATTTTACATATAAAAGATAATGGAATAGGAATAAAAAAAGGAGAAATTACAAGAGTTTTTGAAAGAGGCTTTACAGGAGAAAATGGTAGAATTATAGGACAAAAGTCAACAGGAATAGGCTTATATTTGTGTAAAAAACTATGTGATAAATTAGGACTTGGAATAGAATTAAATTCAGAAAAAAATGTAGGAACAGAAGTTAAAATAATATTTCCTAAAAATAGTTATATAACTTTTTAAAAGCATAACTAACCAAAAATTTTGAAATTACACAATATTAAATTCTTAAAACAAAAGCTCAAAAATGAGCTTTTATTTTCTTACGAAAATGTAAGCTAAATGTAATAAAAGAAAATGGCATATAAAAAATAAAACACTTATAATTAGACTAGAGAAACAAACAAGGAGGGTTTATATGAGTAATGTATTAGAAGTAAAAAACATTGAGAAATACTATGGAAATAAATCTAATCTTACAAAAGCAATCAAAAATATAAGTTTTAATGTAACAAAAGGAAAATTTGTTGGAATAATGGGAGCTTCTGGCTCTGGTAAAACAACACTATTAAATTGTATTTCTACAATAGATAGAGTAACATCAGGAAAAATTTTAATTAATAATCAAGATATTACAAAACTAAAAGGAAATAATTTGAATAAATTCAGAAGAGAAAAATTAGGTTTCATATTTCAAGAATTTAATTTATTAGATACTTTAACAGCTTATGAAAATATCGCACTAGCGCTTACAATACAAAAAGTAAAACCAAAAGAAATAGACGAAAGAGTAAAAGAAGTCGCAAAAAAGTTAAATATAACGGATATTTTAGATAAATATCCATATCAAATTTCAGGAGGGCAAAAACAAAGAGTAGCATGTGCAAGAGCAATAGTTACAAGTCCTGAAATCATACTTGCAGACGAACCAACAGGAGCCCTAGACTCTAAATCTGCAAGACAATTATTAGAAACATTTGAACATTTAAATAAAAATTTAGGAGCAACTATTTTAATGGTTACGCATGATGCTTTTACAGCAAGTTATGCAGATAGAATTATATTTATCAAGGATGGCAAAGTATTTAATGAAATTGTAAAAGGAGAAGATTCAAGAAAACAATTCTTTGAAAAGATAATAGAAGTACAAACACTTCTTGGAGGTGACTTAAGTGATGTTATTTAAGTTATCCATAAAAAATATGAAGAAAAGCATTAAAGACTATACTATCTATTTTTTAACATTAGTACTAGGTGTAGCAATCTTCTATATGTTTAACTCTTTAGACAGTCAGCAAGCAATGCTTGAAGTTTCACAATCTACAAGAGATATGATACAATTAATGATTAGTATGCTTGGAATAGTATCTGTTTTTATTGCAATTATTTTAGGACTTTTAATAGTATATGCTAATAATTTCTTAATAAATAGAAGAAAAAAAGAATTTGCAATATATATGATATTAGGAATGGGTAGAAGGCAAATATCAAAAATAATTTTAATAGAAACAATATTAATAGGAATAATTTCATTAATAGTAGGACTATTTGTAGGAATATTTGCATCTCAATTTATGTCCATTTTAGTAGCTAAACTATTTGATGCAAATATGGGAGAATATACTTTTGTATTTTCAAAAGATAGTTGTATAAAAACATATATCTATTTTGCTGTAATGTACATAGCAGTTATGATATTTAATACAATAACAATTTCTAAATACAAATTAATAAACTTAATAAATGCTAGTAAAAAGAATGAAACAGTAAAAATAAAAAATCCAGTTATATCAATTATAATATTTATAGTTTCAGCTACAATATTAGGATATGCTTATTATCTAGTAACAGGAGGAATTAACAAATTAAATACAGAAGAAAAAATTATGGTTCCAATATTAATGGGAATAGTAGGAACAATAGGAATATTCTGGTCATTATCTGGATTTGTATTAAAAGTATTACAATCAAGTAAAAAAGTATATTTAAATGGAACAAACATGTTTGTATTAAGGCAATTGAATAACAAAGTAAACACAACAGTTATAAGTATGTCGGTTATTTGTATAATGCTATTTTTTACTATAAGTATATTATCTAGTAGTTTATCTCTTCAAACATCAATGGATGAGGAATTAGAAGAAGTAACACCAGTAGATGTAAATTTGTATAAAACGGCAAACCTTCCAGAAAGCTATACAAATCCAAAAACAGGGCATACAACTTATTACACCGAAGAACAAAGAGAAGATTCAAAAAATCCTGTAAGTTACACACTAGAAACAAATGGATTTGATATGAACATGCTTAAAGATATTGTAGAAATTCCAATATATACAATTCCAAATTGGACATGGAGTTATAGTTTAGGAAGCTATTATGAAACAGCCAAAGAACAATTTGCAAATTTAGCTTATGATTCTTTAGAAATAATTATAAAAGTATCTGACTATAATAAAATTGCTAAATTATATGGAAATGAACAATATAGTCTAGAAGATGATGAATATATAGTACTTTGTGATTTTGACTCAATGAAGCAAATAAGAGGTAATGCATTAAAAGAAAATTCTACTTTAAAGATTAATGGAAAAGAATATCATTCAAAATATGATGAGTGCAAAAATGGCTTTGTTAATATTTCTACAAGCCATACAAATACAGGCATTATTTTAGTACCAGACAGTTTTGAATTGAAAGATGAATGGAAAGAACAGCAATTTCTAGCAGCAAATTATAATGCAGATACAGAAGAAGAAAAACAAGAAATAGAAAACGTTTTTGTAGGAAATGATGATGCG
>CALXJR010000059.1 GCA_944388675.1 uncultured Clostridia bacterium | reverse complement strand
TATACTAAATATTAATATAAAAATAAATGAAGAAAGGAGTGTATGGTTATTTAAGTTATTAAATATATCATACAAGAGAAAAATATGAAAAAATTTTTAATATTTGTTTTAGTAATACTAGTAATTATTTTAGCAGACACTATACAAGCTAAGGTATTTAATAACAGTCCAATTTTAAAAGTTACAGAAAAACTTGATAATTTAACATTGGATAAGGGAATTTTGGTAGATACATACATTTCAAAAGATGGAAGAAAAAATACTGTGTTTAAGTGGGAAGACTACAATGATGTAGACGAAGAAAATAAGGATAATGAAAATATTATTTATGATGAAAATAATATTGATGAACATATTTCTTATACTAATGAAGAACTAAGTTCTATGGCTTTAGATTATTTCATGAATAACAATGATTATTTACTATCACGTAATGAATATAGTGTTGGAATATCTGAAGAAGTTCCAGATATTTATCAAGGACAAAATTTGGTTGTAATTGAAATTAGACATATAAACCAAGGAAATAATACATTAGATGCTAGATATTATATAAATATTTATACTGCTAAAGGTTTTGATGACTCTAATAACATTATTGATCTTACTTTATAAAATATTGGTGTAAAAAATAAAGGCGATAGTATTTAAAATACTAATATACAGCAAAAAATTAAAGAGAGGAGATTCATATGAATGTAATTGAGCTAGAAAAAGGTTTTGTGTTAAATGATAATCATCAAATTAAAGAACAAGCCATAGAAAAAGGCTTTAAACTAGCACATGAGGTAGAAGAAACAGACACATATTTTACAGATAAAGATAAGGAATTTGTTAGAACTAGAACTTGTTTAAGGATTAGGAAAGTAAACTCGGAATATATGGAACTAACTTATAAATCTAAGTCATCTCAAGATACAGAACGTTATGGAAAAAAGGAAGTAAACATACAAATAAAGCCTACTGATTATGAAGATTTAGTAACTGTACTTCAGGGGTTAGGCTTTATTAAATATGTAGAATTTACAAAATACAGAAAAGTATATTCTAAAAAAGATGATAATATTGAATACAATATTATGTTAGATAAAATAAAGGGAATAGGGGATTTTGCAGAATTTGAAATTATAACTCATGAAGATGTTTCTAATTCAGAAAGAGAAAAAAGGCTTGCAGACTTTATTGCTGATTTTAACATGACAAATGGGGTAGAGAAGAAAAAGCCATATAGAGATATTGCAAAAGAACATTTTGACAAAATAAATATATAAAAAATGATTGCAAGCTTATTTGCAATCATTTATCTTCTTCTAAACATTCATATAAATATTTCTCTAAATCCGTAGTATCTACAATAGACTTAATACTTGCATCTAATAAAGTTTTAGAATCTACATTTTGAAAATTAAGAATGTAACTATTTTTTAAAGCAAGTTGTCTTAAAAATTCTCTAGTAGTTCTGCCATTACCTTCGCGGAAAGGGTGCAAAACATTTAGTTCTGCCCAGTAGTAAGCAAGTCTTTTACAAAAATCTTCTTTAGAAAGACCTGCCAAATAGTGTTCATCTTTTAGCTCTTTTAAAAGGCGTTTTAGCTCATCTTCAATATATTCCCATTCAGCAAATTGAAAATAACCTTTTGCAATGTTTTCATTTCTAAAAAGACCTGCAAAATTATAAATATCTTCAAATAAAAACTTATGAATACTAACAAAGTGCTCTACATCAAAATTACCAGTAATTCCTTTTTTATTAAGAGCCATTAACTTAAGAGCAACCATGCTTGTTTCATAATCTTTTAATTTTTTAGCATCTTTTATATTTAATTTATTAACTAAAGTATCTGTTCCTTCATAACAATATACTGAATTACGTGCTTCGTACATATTAAACCTCACAATAAAAAAATGATATATAAAATTATAGAAAAACTCATAAAGTTATATATCATTTATACATTGAATTTTGTTTTTATTGATTGCATTGCATCTTCAATAGATATTTTGTTATCTGCAAAATCGCTTAATAAAGAAATATCGTGATTTGTTAGATTTTGATTTTCCATTTTCATAGATGCTTTTATGCTATCAATTATTTTCATTTTATCTTGATCAAATCCCATATTTAATCTCCTTTAACATAAAACTCACTACATATCTATTATACCACAAAATCCTAAAAAATACAAGTGAGGACAAGCTTTTTGCATAAGTTTGTCCTCGTAAAATTAATCTAAATTATTTAATATGTTTGGTAACATTTGTTTCTTTCTAGATACAACATTGTTAAGCATTGCTGTATTATTTTCAAGATTAACTCCAAATGCTTTTTCTACAGTGTTTGCTTTATTTCCAATTGCTATAATTTTTGAATTAGCATTTAAAATATCTGTTGCTGCAAACATATAGAAATCTAAGTTTTTATCTTGAATTTCTTTTTGAATTGCATCTTCAAGTTCTGATTGTCTGCTAAATACAGAATCTAAATCAACAGCATTAACTTGAGAAATCTCAAATTTTGTATTTTTGTCATTAAATTCTTTTGAATCTATATTTATAACTTGATATGGAGTAAATTCGCTAATATCTGTTCCAGCTTTTAGCATTTCTTTTCCATATGTTTCAATATCAACACCAGCAATTTCAGAAAGTTTTTGTGCAATTTTTTTATCTTGCTCTGTACAAGTTGGTGATTTAAATAATAATGTATCAGAAATTATAGCACTAAGCATTAATCCTGCAATTTGAGAGTCTATTTCAACTTCATTTTGTTTATATAATTTATAAAGAATTGTAGCAGTACATCCAACTGGTTCTGATAGATAAAAGATTGGCTCAACTGTTTCAAATTTTATTTTATGATGATCTACAACCATTTTTATATTAGCTTTTTCTATACCTGCAACACTTTGTGAAAATTCATTATTATCAACCATTGCAACATTTGTACCTTCGTCAATACTTTCAAGTGTTTGAGGTTCTTCTGTTTCAAATGTTTTTAATGCATATTTTGTTTCTTTATTAACTTCACCTAATTTATAAGCTGTAGCATCTACTCCTAAAGCTCTTTCTAAATTAGCAAGTACAATTGCTGAAGTTATTGAATCTGTATCTGGTTTTTGATGTCCAAAAACATATAGTTTATTTTCCATATCTTAAGTCTCCTTTTTAAATAAATAATGTAAAGATACATAAAATGTACCTCTAACTCCTTAATTATACCATATTTATACAAAAACGTCAATAAATTACAAATAAAAACAGTAAACAGCATCTGCCAGCAACCTTTTTAGGGTTTGCTATGCAAATGCTGCTACTGTATGACACTAAATCATAAAGTAAATCCGATAATAGTCTCCTTTCTGGTTACAGTACGCGGTTACTTTGATATATGCATTTGCAAAGAGAGATTTACCCGCAGCACTATTTGCGATGCCAATAGTGAATTGTGCGTTAGGATATTTACTCAAAATGCTAAATGCTATATCACGAGTAGCCAACACTTTCTTGTTAGAAGAATGTGGATATTTCTTATCAAACATATCACGAATAATTTCTTCAAAAAATGTTCCGGTTGTTGGAAGAGTTATGGATTCACCATGAAGTGTATATGTCATTTCATACCTCCTTGTAATTACATATGAGATGTATTTTAAATATGATAATCACTTCACATAATTATACTATAATATACTTCAAATAGCAATAATATTAATTTTTCTAATTTAAAATTATAATAAATTTGATTATTTTACTTGCTAAATGAATTTATTATATATATAATTTATTTGCAAAATGATAATTGAATTGGGACTCTTAGAAAGGAGTAAAATTATAGATTTAGTAAATTTAGTACAATCAGTTGCAAAAGAGGCAATATCTAATTTAGATATAAACGGTTTTATTAAAGAATTAGAAGGTAGGTTGAATGGTATGAGTGAAGAAAAAGAATATACTATAGATAGATTTGAAAATGATTATGCAGTTTGCGAAAATAGAGATACAAAAGAAATGATTAATATACCAAAAAAGGATTTACCAGAAGGAATAAAAGAAGGTTCAATACTTAAATTAAAAGATGGAAAATATAGTATTAATGTAGACAAAGAAAAAGAAATATCAGAAAGAATAAAAGACAAGATGGATAGATTATGGAATAATTAAAAAATTTTACTATGGGGGAGAAATATGGGAAGAAGACCAAAAGGAAAAAATAGTTTAATATATGCGATTACATCAATTATAGTTATTGTATTAATACTACTATTTGGAAATAAGCTAAGTATGGATAATATTGAAACAATGTTTAGCAATGTTTCAGAAAATGCAGTTGTCCAAGAAAGCTCAGATATTAATACAAATGTAGTAGAAGGTCAGGACGTAGTAGTTAGGTTTTTTGATGTTGGACAAGCGGATTCAATTTTAGTTCAAAGTGATGGAATTAATATGCTAATTGATGCTGGAACAAATAATATGGGAAATACAGTTGTAAAATACTTAAAAGATTTAGGAGTTTCTAGGATAGATTATCTAATAGGAACACACCCACATGAAGACCATATTGGCGGAATGGATGATGTTATTAATAATTTTGAAATAGGTACAATATATATGCCAAAAGTACAAACAAATACTAAAACTTTTGAAGATGTATTAGATGCAATTAGTAATAAGGGCTTAACTATCACAACACCAGAAGTAGGATATATATTTGAAGTAGGTAATGCTAAGTGTGAGGTGATGTGTGCTGGAACTGGAACAACTGAAGAAAATAGTAATTTGAACTTAGCTTCAATTGTAATAAGAATGGTTTATGGAGAAGAAAGCTTTTTATTTATGGGTGATGCAGAAGATGAAAATGAAAATTCTAGACAGTGGCCACAAACTACAGTATTAAAAGTTGGTCATCATGGTTCAGATACGAGCTCGTCAGAGAATTTTTTAAATCAAGTTAAACCGGAGATTGCCGTAATTTCAGTAGGAATTAATAATATGTATGGACATCCAAAACAAGTTACGTTAGATAAACTAAATGCACTAGGAACAAAAATATATAGAACAGACCAAAATGGAACAATAACAATTAACTGTGATGGAACAAATTGTGTAGTAACAACAGAAAAATAATAAAAAATCTAGACATTTAATAAAAAATATGTTATAGTGTGAAAGTAATTTTCTTTCACACTATTTTAATATGCCACTGTGGCGGAATTGGCAGACGCACTGGATTCAAAATCCAGCGGGAAACCATGTGGGTTCGAGTCCCACCAGTGGTACCAAAGAAATAAAATCGTAGCAAAGCTACGGTTTTATTTCTTTTATAATGGAGGACTCGAAAAGGAGGAAAAGAAAAGTGTCCGGTGGACACTTTTCCCGACGCGGCTTGGCGAGTCCCACCAGTGGTACCAAAGAAATAAAATCGTAGCAAAGCTACGGTTTTAATTTTAAATTGAGGGACTCTCATTTACAAATGTAAAAAAAGTGATATAATGTTACCATACCTTGTTAGGTATAGTAAGTTTCCTTTCGCACAATGAGGCCAACATTGTAAACACTCACACTTGAAAGAAAGGAAGGAGGATAATGAAATTTAGTCCTAGAAAAAAAGCCAAAATGCGGAAAATCCGCTTGAGGCAAATAAGAAAATCGTGCAAGAACATGATAGGGTACTGCATCGATTATGATACACATATCATGGTTATTGACCAAGCTACCATTAATGGGGTCGTATATTTACTTGCACATGATTTTAACTATGAATACGCAATATATAAGGTTCTACAGCATTGGGAGTTTGTTAAACTTTCTCCAAAGAAAGTTTTGCATCTCAAGAGCAAGTTTGAAAATTATGCATGTTGGAAACATTATTCGACCATTTCTATTTCTGATAACGGAGAAATTAAATCCGTATTGCGTGGAAATATTTTTGGCCCCTATAACTGTAAGCCAAGAGGCATAGTCCTTGAGATTGATGTGTTATGAAATGTAACCATTATTTTGGCCATAATGGTTTAGTTGCACATAAAAATAATATTACACAAAAGAGAGCGGGCACCTTGCAGTTTTTTGCTGCAAGGTGCCCGCTCTTCTTTGAGATTAAAAAATAACCTCAATCACATTTTGTTTTCTGTTAAGTATTACATTTTGTCCAGTCAATTTGTAGATGGTAATTGCTGTGTCATGGCTTGGAATTCCGGCCATAATATCATGCTTTATAATGTATGATAAAGCATCTATTTCTTCACCGGTCAATCCATAAACGGAATAAAACCGTAGCTGAAAATCTTGCCTTGACTTTGACATGGACTGTAACCAGTTATACAGTTTTTCAAAAATGCGCAAAGGATTCACTCTCCCTTTTCTAAAGTGTAAAACTACGACAAGAATATATTAACATAATATTGATAAAAAATCAATAAATTCAAAAATAATACTATTAAAAAATAAAAATATATGTTATTATAATTAAAAATAAGGAGGAAATGATATGGGAAACAAAAGAATAATTATTATGATGATTGTGGCTGTAGTTATATTAGTATTAGCAGTTACAATTGTAGTTCTATTAGTGGATAATCACAATAGTAATGATATATTAGCTAATATAGAGCAAAATACTATTGAACAAAATGTTACAGAAGAAGAAAATATAATTGATGATGAAGTAATAGAAGAATTGCCAGAAATCTCTGAAAAAGGGACAATTGTAGAAACTAGGTCTATTTATAAAGATGAAAACAATGAAGAAGCTGTGATTCCAGCTGGATATGCCGTTGTAAACGATTCTGGTACAATACAAGATGGTCTTGTAATTTCAGATGTAGCAGATGATGATATGGAAAATTCAAAACAGGGCAATCAATTTGTTTGGATACCAGTTGAAACACCAGTACTTGATGTTAG
Organism: uncultured Clostridia bacterium; assembly: GCA_944388675.1. Classification (GTDB taxonomy): domain Bacteria; phylum Bacillota; class Clostridia; order TANB77; family CAG-508; genus CAG-245. The sequence goes on along the minus strand of CALXJR010000059.1, from coordinate 2,621 downwards.
AAAACTAGAAAGTGATACAGAGATAAATAGTGCAATACAAGAAAGTGTAAATGAAGGAAAATATCCAATGGCAGTTAGAATTACAAATGATAATTATGCAGGAGTTTTGTATAATTATCAATCTGCAAGAGAAAATACAATAATACAAGTAATACCATATACATATGGTGCAACAGCAACTCAAAAAGAACCTTCAAACTTAGATGTAAGTTTAGATAATGCTAATAATATTGCAAATTGGACAAATACAACATTTCAAGATGATTTCAATGAAATGATGAAAAAAATAAGAAATGACAAAGGATTCTGGATTGGAAGATTTGAAACAAGTTTAGGACAAAACGGGACAGCTCAAAGTAAAAAAATGCAAGATGTTCTAACAAATGTATCTTGGTTTGATTTATATGAAACAGAAAAGACATTAAATACATCAACTACTACAAGCCACATGGTTTGGAGTTGCCAATGGGATCAAATAATGATATGGTTAAAAGAAATGAGAAATAATTATACATCGAATAATGCTTTTGCTATATTAGATAGTACTGGACTTGGAAATTATGCAGATTTAAAGTTAGTTGACGAAACAGGTAATGTTATAAAAGAAGAAGGAGTTTCAATAAGATATAAAACAGGAGAAGTAACAAATGCAGTAATAAAAAACATATATGACTTAGCAGGAAATGTATTTGAATGGACAATGGAATCTTACTATAGTTCATTAAGAGAAGCACGCGGAGGATATTGCGCTTTTGATGGATTAACTTATTCGCTTTCTTCAAGATATGCATTTAGACCAGACTATAATGGTGAATATCTTGAGAATATAGGTTCAAGAATGACAATTTATTAAATAATTTTCGCTTAAAATCTTGTTTTTTTAATAAACGTATGATAAAATATTGTGTGCAAATACCTTATACTTGGTTTTAGGTTAGTACACCGCTATAACTAGGTTTAAGGCAAATAAGAAATTAGGAGGTGTAAAAAATGACAAAGGAAAGAAAACAAGAAATAATAGCAACATATAGAAGAGATGAAAAAGATACTGGTTCTCCAGAAGTTCAAATAGCTCTTCTAACAGAAAGAATAAATAATTTAACAGAACATTTAAAAACACACCAAAAAGATAATCACTCTAGAAGAGGATTACTTCAAATGGTTGGTGCAAGAAGAAGTTTATTAAATTATTTACTTAAAGAAGATGTTCAAAGATATAGAGATATAGTTGCAAAATTAGGATTAAGAAAATAATTAAAACAAAAGGGCGTTTTACAAATGATAAAGCGCCCGTTTTTAAGAATAAAAATAAATAATTTTAGTTAATTTGTAGAAAAATAATATAAGCAATACTTAAAATTAGAAGTAGCTTGTATAAAATGTTAAAAAATTTTAGCATCTTATAGAGGTTACAATCTAATATAAGTGTTGTCTTATATAAGAAAAGGAGAGAATGTAATGTATAAGAAATTTGAAACAGAACTAGCAGGAAGAAAACTTACAATTGAAACAGGAAAAGTAGCAGAGCTTGCAAATGGAGATGTAATTGTTTATTATGGAGATACAGTTGTAATGGTAAATGTTACAGCTTCAAAAGAACCAAGAGAGGGAATAGACTTTTTCCCATTATCAGTAGATTATGAAGAAAAACTTTATGCTGTAGGAAAAATTCCAGGAAGCTTCCAAAAAAGAGAAGGAAAACCAGCAGATAAAGCAATTTTAACAGCAAGAGCAATAGATAGACCTATAAGACCATTATTCCCAAAAGATTTTAGAAATGATGTATGTGTTGTTGCAACAGTACTTTCTGTTGAACAAGACAATAGCCCAGAAGTTTGTGCAATGATAGGAACAGCTGCAGCACTTGCAATATCAGATATTCCATTTGGAGGACCAACAGCAGCAGTAAATGTAGGTTATGTAGATAACCAAATTGTAATAAACCCAACAGTAGAACAAAGAGAAAAGAGTAGATTAAATCTAACAGTTGCAGGAACAATGGAAAAAGTAACAATGATAGAAGCAGGAGCAGATGAAATCCCTAATGATACAATGTTAGATGCAATAAAAGCAGGACATGAAGAAATTAAAAAATTATGTGTATTTATAAAACAAATACAAGACGAAGTTGGAAAACCTAAATTTGAATACACACATTTTATAACAGATCCAGAAATATATGCAGAAATAAAAGAAAACTTCAAAGAAGAAGTATACAATCAATTACAAACATCAGATAAAGAAGAAAGAGAAGACAACAGAGCCGATTTTACACAAGATATACAAAATTATTTTGTAGAAAAATATGGTGAGGAAGAAACAGAAAAGAAATCTGCAGATATAGCAGCTTGTATTCATGACTTACAAAAAGAATGTGTAAGAGAAATGATATTAAAAGAGCATAAACGTCCAGATGGAAGAAAAATAGATGAAATAAGACCACTTTCATGTGAAGTAGGAGTTTTACCAAGAGTACATGGTAGTGCAATATTTACAAGAGGACAAACTCAAGTATTATCAGTAGTAACACTTGGAACTAAGAGCGAAGAACAAGAATTAGATGGAATAGATGAAGAAACATCAAAAAGATATATACATCAATACAATTTCCCTTCATACAG
>CALXJR010000058.1 GCA_944388675.1 uncultured Clostridia bacterium | reverse complement strand
GGTAATACTTATTACCAAATATTACCTTTTACAAAAAATGGATTAATAAAAATTTACACAGTTATCTTGACAATCTCTCTTATTTAAAGTACTGAATTCCGTTGCAAGAAGCGGATTTTTAAGGAAGTCTGTTCTTGACATATTAATATCAAATAGCTTTTTCAAGGACGTTATCCTGTTTTCGGAAGGTGTCCCCAAAAACAGGATATTAACGGAAGCCGCCTCCGCCTCCGCCACCGCCGAAGGAACCGCCTCCTCCGCCACCAGAAGAGAAGCCTCCGCCACCGCCAGAATATCTACTTGCGGCAGCTCTTTGCGCTGAATATGCACTGTTAATGCCATGTATTGCATAAAGATGAACAAATGTTACTGTATTATATGAATCAAAATTTGTTTGTTCTATTAAATCTGGATATAACTTTTTAAAGTTATCTGCTACTTTATCAGCAATTCCAAGCATTTGTGCAACTATTAAATAATCTTCAAATAATACAACATCTGGAGCTTCACGCTCAGAAATTAAAGTATAATCTTTTAAATATTTCTTTAATCCTGCTATATTTATTGCATGTTGTCTTATTTCTGGAGTTGCAGTATATTTAGCTTGAGAAAATAAAGTTTTAGGCTTTTCTAATAAAAGACCATTGTTTACAAGTTTAATTTTTTCCCTATCTAAAATATTATCAAACCATTTCAATATTTTAGAATAATTGATATTACACCATTTTTTAAATTCTGAATCCTCTAATATTCCATCCTTACTTGCTTCTAAGAACATATTATATAAATCTTGTTCATCAACATTTTCTAAAGAAAATCCTAATTCTTTATTAAAAATTATAGACATTTTTGATGGCTTTTCAGCATCTTTTTTAATAGTTACTTTTTTATCTCTTACCCATTTTAAGAGAATTGAACCAAGTAAATCTGTTTTCTTCTTAACAATTTTAAATTGATAAGCGATAAAAAATGTTAAAAACAAATCTTTATTACATGGAATATCTCGATAATATGGTATATCCTTGTTTCTAGGTAATTTATTACTCTTCTTTTCAAAAGCTAAGCGTGATTCATTACCTGTACTAACAGACTTAAGTATAGTCAAGAAAATAGGTAATAGTGATACAAACATAACTGGTAGTAATAATATAATTGTAGCAAAATTTGAAGAACTACTATAATGATTAGCTCCTTCTTCTGCCATATCTAAATAATATTGAAAATCACGGTTCAAATTAGTTTGTACATTAAATGTATCTTCTGGAAACTTAACAAGTATTGTCATATACTCATCTGTATCTAAAGTACCATCTGATGCCATTGTAATAACACCATTATCTACATAAGCAAGACCACCATAATTTCCATATCCCCATACATCAGTAGAATTTGGAATATTGAAATTTGAATAAATATTAATTTCAACTTGACCAATTTTATTAGAAAAATCATAAGGTATTAAAGTCCAATAAATCATTTGAGAATCTTTTAATCCTACTACAAAATTTGAAATAGTATATTTAACAGTATAAGTATTGCTACCATATTCACTAATACCCCAACATAATTCCACACCATTAGATATACGGTTTATACCAGCTTTGTAAGCTTTACTAGATAAACTTCCAGAAGTGTTCCATGAAGAAAGTGTTGTATATTGTGTAGAATCCAAAGAAACAGAAAGATTCTCGATTGCAGATGTTCCTAAATTATAGTATGGATGATACATTTCTGTTCCCGAATTTGCAGAGACCCTCCAAGTCTCTGTTACATTTGCATCTCCATCATTATCTATATAAATATCCATATCAATACTACGGATACTATTCGCATCAACAATTTTTCCTAAAGAAAAAATAACATATAGTAATAATGAAAACAGCAAAATCTTAAAAAATTTACGCATAAAAAATTCCCCTCCTTATCTAAAATTATTATTACATAACAAAAAGAATTTATCAAGAAAAAATAATTAAAATTCTATATAAAATTAATTCATAAAGAACTGTAATTAAGTTTTTAAAAAATATAAATTATAAATTTAAATTTTCTTTTTTTGCTTCTTTTGAGAAGATATTGCACTTTTTATACCCGAATTTGTATAATCTTCAATTTTAGAAGCATTACTATATTTGTAAAGATATACTGAAGAAATAATATTTGGATATAAATTCTTAAAATCTTTCTCAATATTAGTTGTAATTTTAAACATTTCAGCAAGTATTAAATATTCTTCCAATAACATAACATGAGGAGCTTCTTTATCTGCAATAGATGTATAATCTATTAAATATCGCTTTAAACCAGCAATATTTAAAGCCATTTGTCTTAATTCAGGTGTTACAACATAACTCGTTCCAAAACACAAAAATATATGTTTTTTAAATAAAAGCCCATCTTTTATGAGTTTATCTTTTTCAGTATTTAACAAATTACTAAACCAATTTAAAATTTTTGCATAATTTTTAATACACCATTTATTAAATTCATTTTGTTCTAAAACTCCATCTATACTAGCTAATAAAAACATATTATATAATTCTTTTTCAAATTGATTATCAAAAGTATCTAATTTATCTTGATAAAATACTATATTAGTTGCATCTGTTTTTTTAATATCAATTTTTTTATCTCTAAGCCATTTTAAAAGAATTGAACCTAAAATATCTGTTTTTCTTCTAATGATGAAAAATTCATATGCAATAAAATAAATTAAAAATAAATCATTATTACAAGGAATATCTCTATAATATGAAATATCTTTTAATTTAGGCAATTTATTTCCTTTATTCTTAAAATGAAGTCTAGATTCTTCTCTCTCATATTTAGAACGTTTAATCCTAATTGTTAAAAATGTATAGTAAATAATAGCAAATACTACAGTCACGCAAATACCAGTCAATAATATTTTAGCCATTTTATTAGGTCGCTCTGTAGCTTCATTATAATAATATTCAAAATCATTTGGATAATAGTTGGTTGCCTCAAAAGTACCCTCAGGCAAATGCATCAATATATTAATATATTCTTTATGCTCAATAGGATTAATTAAACGGAACTTAATAATTCCATCATCTATAAAGTAACGCATATTTTGATTACCAAGATTATAGATTTTTGTATCATCCGAAAAGAAATAATCAGAACTTATATTAATGGCTAAATTATTTAAAATATCAGGAAAATAGTTATTAAAAAATATAACATTAACCATTTGTCCGTCTGTTACATTAGATACAAAATTTGTAATAGTGTAATTAAGCTCATAGGAATTTGTTCCATATTCACTAACACCAAAGCAAATACTTGTAACACCAGATTCTTCATCTATTCCTGTTTTATAAGCTTTATTATTAAAATTAGCATGAGGATCCCATTTTGAAACAGTAGTAAAAGGAATACCATTCATAGAAACAGATAAATTAGTTATCTTAGAAGCACCTAAATTAACATATTCATGTATGTATTCAGAATGTTCTTTATTTTTATCAAATACCCATGCTGAATCACAATCCCACTTTTCAGAAACATTGGCGTCTCCGTTACTATCAATATATACATCCATAACTATGCTATTAACAGTATTTGCAGAGACTGAACTTCCTAGAGTTATTATAAAATATATAAAAATAAAATAAATAAAAAACTTGAAAAATTTTAACATAAAAAATCCTCCTAAAACAATTATCACACAATTAAATCATTTTGGCAATATAAGAATATATGTTTAAACTTGAGTAAATTGTCAAAAAATAAGTAAAGGTATTGAAAAAATACTTAAAAGAGGGTATAATAAATATTGTTAAAAAAGCGCCTGTAGTTTAGCTGGATAGAATGGCAGGCTACGAACTTGCAGATCGGGGGTTCGAGTCCCTCCAGGCGCACCAAAATAAAATCGTAGCAAAGCTATGGTTTTATTTTTTAATTAGAGTTTCCGAAAAGGAGAAAAAATAATGGATAAAGAAGTTGTTGAAAATTTAGAAAAAAATAATATACTTAAACGAAAAGTGTTAGAAATAGAAGATTTGGTATTGAAAAAACATCTCAAAGAAGCATATGATAAAGTCTTGAAAATGATAGATTATATTAATGTAAAATACATAAAAGCAAAATATAATATTGATTTAAAAGATAAAACTATGATAGATGCAACAGAAGTATATCTTAAAAGAGATAAATTTCTATTTAGAGATATGCAAGCTGTAAATTGTGATTACAATGATGTTAATTTTGCAGATATGGAGACTATTGATGTAGAGTACTTAATAAGTTATGCAGATGTTATGTATGAACATATGATAAAAAATGTTGGAGAATTTATAAAATAGAATATTAAATAAAAGAAGGAAGGCGGGCACGATTTTATTCGTGCCCGCCTTCCTTCTGTTTGCTCACCACAGTCCTTTTACACAGTGATATTCAATCCAACCCAAGTCATATCCATTTCCAGATGTGATATGAAGCATGGGAGACTTCTCTGAGTCAACAGATAGTCCGTCTTCAAAAGAATAACTTTCGATGTTGCCATCTTCATCCACATAAGAGACTCCGTCTACAATCACTAGGTGGCTTGCCAAAATGTATGGATTTTCCTGGGCAATTACGCCATGATTACCATTATATTGGCTATCCTCCCAGTAGATACTATCAGGCTCGACTAATGCATGTTGTCCTAGGGTCGTTACAGGACTATCAATAAGTCCTGTATTGAAAGACGAGAAGAATATACTTCCGTTTTCCGTAACCCAAGGGACTACATCAAGTTCATCCCGAGTATTGTAGGCATCAAATAGTAGCGAAACGATGATACTCTTGTCCATCAGACGGTCAAAGTTGTTTGTCACAGCAAAACCAAAATGGTAATACTGCATAACCTGTTCCACTTGAGGATTCAGAAGGGACTGAACCCAGTTTACGACCAGTTCGTCTTCTTTGGAGTTAAGTGTCTTATCGAAAATTTCTTGCGAAAGAGACTCCCATGTCGATTGTGAGAGATATTCGACTGTGAATGTGCTCTTGTCCACACTGGTTTCAAGAGTGCTGTCTTCAGGTGTAAGTGCTTTTGCGCTGGAAGCGCAAGAAAACAAGAACACCAACATCAGCAGCAAAGATGTGAGCTTTTTCATTAGTTTTCCCCCCTTAATTATGGAAAGATTTACGTACTATGTGAACTAATCTTTATCAGATTAGATAAGAAAAGGGATTTATATACAAAGGTTAAAAAACCTTATACTATAATTATATCATAGTTTAGAAGGTTTTACAATGTATACATAAAATATAAGCAATTTTACATAAATAGAATTTTAATAACTAAAATCTTTCAATAAAATATAAATAATTTAATAACATGAATAATCAAAATAAAGATTAAATATAATATTAAAAAAGGAGAGGGGACTAAGAAAAAATTGACTAAATCTAATAAAGATAAAATTAAAACTTATATTAAATCAATACTAATTCCAGTAATTGTTGGTGCAATTGTAGGACTACTTATTTCAAAATTCATAGATTACAACATCTTACAAAAACCACCGCTATCACCACCAAGTATAGCATTTCCAATAGCCTGGACAATACTTTATATTTTAATGGGAATATCATATGGGATATTAAAAAATCAATATGTTAATAATTTAAATGTATTAAATAACAAAGAAGGAAAACTATTATCAACAAAACAATTATATTACATTCAGCTTGCAGTAAATGCTTTATGGTCTATAATATTCTTTATATTCAAATGGAGACTATTTGCATTTATATGGATACTTATTCTAATAATATTAGTAATACTAATGATAATAGACTTTTACAAAAAGAACAAACTTGCAGGACTTTTACAAATTCCTTATCTACTTTGGTTAATCTTTGCTGCATACTTAAACTTAGGAGTATATTTATTAAATTAAAAAACTTGGTTATAATAAACCAAGTTTTAATTGTTGATTTTATTCACCAACTGCAATTATTTTATTATGTGGATTATAAGTATCTCTAGAAATGCACTCAGAAGATACTAAAGTTCCATTTGCGTCATACAAATACTTATAAGTTGCAGTCTTACAACCATTTGACCCACTTTGAATTACTTTTGATTGCCCACTTTTAAGTGAAGAATCCTTTTGATAAACAGTTTTATAATTTACAGTTGATACATATTGTGCATCTAGTACTACTTTATAATCTGTATCACGTTTAAGTCCATAAATGTAAACATTCAAAATCTTATTTGAAGTATCACAAACAATTCTAATTGGATAATCTCTGTTGTTAGTAAATTTAAAGTCAGGACCACCCCAAGAAACGGTTGCATCTAAGCCTGGGTCTACATAGCTAGGCTTATAACCATGGTTTGTTCTTTCTGTTATTTCTAAGTTAGCATATAGAACTGCATTATATAAAGTAGATGAAACTTGGCAAATTCCACCGCCATACTCTTGAACAACCTTACCACCAGAATATGCAGTTGCAGGTTTAAATCCCGCCTCAGGAGTTCTTTTACCAACTACTTGGTTAAAAGAAAATGTTTCACCAGGCATTAAAACAGTTCCATTAATTTTTTCAGAACATAGTCTAATATTTGTAGATCTATTACTATTACTGCTTGTGAAAGAAGTTCTAAAAGATGATAATAAATCTGGAAAAGCTTCGCTTCCAATGTCATTTGTAGAAACATTAGGGTAAGTAACTTTTAAAGGAATAGTATATTCTTCTTGATAAGTTTTAAGCATTTCTTTTGCCTCATCCATAGATATATCAAAATCTAAACCTGTAGAAGAAGGATGAACTACATAAGGATCTGTTGTATAATAAGCATCAACAGGGTCTTTATGAATTTCATTATATATAGCATCTAAATCAATAGGAGTTGGTGCAACATTAACAACAGGAATTTCTATTACAATATCATTATTGTTAATATCACTTAAAGCCTTAACAATTCTGTTTGATAGAGCTTCAGTATCAACATTTACACCCTCTTTACCAGGGTCAATTATTAAACTTGTTCCATCAACATAATAACCTGAATTTTCCATACGACCAGGAAGCTCATTATTTAATTCAACAAGTAAAGCATTTAATAAATCTGGATCGTATGCCATATCTTGGCCAATATTGTATGAATTTAGTAAAGCATTTAAAATAGAAAAATTATTCTCAAAAATATTTCCATTTCTTCCTATAGAATAGGCTGTAGAAACTGCACTATCTATATCAAAGTTTACACTGAACTGAGTAGGAACTAAAGCTTTGGTAAAATCTTCATATTTTAGTGTAATTTCTTTAGATATATGCTCATTTACAATTGAATTAAGCTTATTTTTAGCATCATCAACTGATAAATTAGAAACATCTACACCTTGAATAAATACTCCATCAATAATATTAGTATTATTCATGTTAATAAGTGCAAAAATTGTGGATAAAATAGCAATTAAAATAATAAGAACAACCAAAGGAATAACAAAGAACAAAATAAATTTCTTTGCTTTTGAATGTTTATTATTAGTTTGCTCAATAATGTTTTCAGCATCTGCTAAAATTTTTAAACCTTCATCTTCTTCTACTTTTTCATCTTTTGTTACAACATTTTTTAATTCTTCCATTAGTTTAATCTCCATTATAAAGTCTATATATATTAAACTATAAAAAAGGTTATTTGTAAAGAATATTCAAAATAATAATAAATATTATAAAAATGTTAATAATAACTAGCAAAAATGGAAATATAATGATATACTAACTACGAAACAAATGGCAAAATGCCTTAAAGAAAGGATGATGAAAATGTCAGAAAAAACACAAGGAGAAGAACTAAAAGAAAGACTATTTAATAAAAAAGAAAATGGTTGGAAAAATGTGTCTGATGAAGAAAAAGAAAAAATATTTAATTACTGCCAAGGCTATATGGATTTCTTAAACAGATCAAAAACTGAAAGAGAAATTGTAAAAAATGCAGAGCAAATGGCAAGAGAAAGAGGATATAGAGATATATCAGAATATGACCATCTAAATCCAGGAGACAAAGTTTATTACGTAAATAGAGGAAAAAATCTATATTTAGCAGTAATAGGAACAGAAAGTATTGAAAATGGAGTAAATATAATAGGTTCACATGCAGATTCACCAAGACTTGACTTAAAGCCAAATCCATTATATGAAGATAAAGAATTTGCATATTTCAAAACACACTATTATGGTGGAATAAAAAAATATCAATGGACAGCAATTCCACTTTCAATGCATGGTGTAATTGTAAAAACAAATGGAGAAAAAGTAGAAGTAAACATTGGAGAAAATGAAAATGACCCAATATTTACAATAACAGACCTTTTACCACATCTAGCACAAGACCAAATGCAAAAGAAACTAAAAGATGGAGTAGAAGGAGAAAACTTAAATCTTTTAATTGGTAGCATTCCATACAATGACAGCAAAGTAAGTGAGAAAGTAAAACTTAATATATTAGATATATTAAACAGAAAATATGGAATAACAGAAAAAGACTTCATAAGTGCAGAAATAGAACTAGTACCAGCATTTAGATGTAGAAGTTTAGGATTTGACGAAAGTCTAATTGCAGGTTATGGACAAGATGATAAAGTATGTGTATACACATCACTTACAGCAATTTTAAGTATAGAAAATCCAAAAAGAACAGCAGTATGTTTATTAGCAGATAAAGAAGAAATAGGAAGCATGGGAAACACAGGAATGGAGTCAAATGTATTTAGTACATTCCTATCAGAAGTATTAAATAAACTTAACATAAATAGACCAAACCTATTAGATAAAGTATTATGTAACTCAAAAATGCTATCAGCAGATGTTGATGCAGGACTAGATCCAATATATGCAAATGTGGCAGATTTAACTAATGCTTGCTATTTAAATAGAGGACTTGGAATGAACAAATACACAGGTGTTGCAGGAAAATCAAATAGCTCAGATGCTAATGCAGAATTTTTAGCATATGTAAGAAACATATTTGAATCTAACAACGTAGATTATCAAATAGCAGAACTAGGAAAAGTAGACAAAGGTGGAGGCGGAACAATAGCTTACATCTTAGCAAACAAAGGAGTAGATGTAGTAGACTGTGGTGTAGGAGTACTATCAATGCATGCACCATATGAAGTAACAAGCAAATATGACGTATACCAAGCATATAAAGGATACACAGCATTCTATAATGCATAAAAAACTCAAGAAATCGCCCAAGAGGGACACCCCCTTTTGAGCGAAAAATTTTTTACATAAAATAAAAAATAACTCATTTTTTGTTGTATAGGAAAAATCAAACATTTAAATAAAATATGGAAAAAAATAAATGCATAACAAAAAGACCTTAATGTAAAGGGAAAATTAAAATTATATAAAATTATTTATACAATAGCAAGTAGTATATTTTATAAACCAGTTTTGTTATGTAAGTAAAACTTTTTGCAAACAAAATGAAAACAAAATTCATAATATTTAAATATTTTTGTAATTAAGATGAATTATATGAATTTATAACAAAATAATCAAAGC
>CALXJR010000057.1 GCA_944388675.1 uncultured Clostridia bacterium | reverse complement strand
TTTATAGCCCTTTGTATAATCAAATTTTTCTACTGCTTTTATTAATCCCATATTTCCTTCTTGTATTAAATCTAAAAATAGCATTCCTCTTCCAACATATTTTTTAGCAATACTTACAACTAATCTTAAGTTTGACTCTGCAAGTTTCTTTTTTGCTTCTTCGTCTCCCTCTAAAACCTTTTTTGCAAGCTCCAATTCTTCATCATATGATAATAATGGAATTCTACCAATTTCTCTTAAATACATTCTTACTGGATCATCAATGTTTATTCCATCCATGTTATTTAAGTCTAAGTCGTCTAGTTTAATATCTTCAACTGCCTCTAAGTCTTCTATGTCTGGTTCTTCAATATCTAAATCATCATCTTTTATTACATTAACACCCATATTCTCAAATGCATCAAACACTTTATCTATTTGATCTGTGTTTGCATCATCTAATTCACTTGCAAGCTCTCCATAAGTAATTTTTCCTTTTTCTTTTGCTTTTTTTATTATATTTTTTAATTTTTCCTCTGCAGCTTTATTTTCTGCATCTTTATTAACATTTTCTTCTTTATCCATTAAATACAAACCTCCCTATTTTATTCTAGCTAAGCTTAAAATAATTTTATTTAATTCTTCTTCTAAACTTGCTACCTCTTCTTTTGTTAAATTTTCTTTTTCAGAATTATCTATTTTATTTATTACTTCATTTCTCCTCTGTAGTAAATACTCTTTTCTGTAGGTAGACAAAACATCTTCTATGCATTTTTTTATATCTGTAATCTCAAAATCTGTTGCCATTATTCCTGATAAATAATTTATTGTTTCCTCATCGTCAAATAAATCTAACATATTCTCTATATTAATATTTCCTTTTTCGTGTTCTTCATACAATTTATTTATTATACCAACATTTCTATCTATTTTTATTAAATTGCTTTTTACAATATTTTTTAAAGAATCAAATGATTCATTTGGATAATTGATTAATAAATATATTATTAAACTTTCCCTTTTTCTTGTTTTTTCATCTACTGGAGCTACTTCAACATTTTTATGTATTGGTACTACTCTTCTTTCCAATTTCTGTTCTGATTTATTATTTGCATATAGTAATTTATTTATTTCAGCATAAATTGCATCTTTTGAGACTTTGTATTCAAGAGAAATTTTATCTATATATACTTCTCTTTCCATATTGTTATCTACTTTTGCTAATATTTTTGCTACTTCATTTAAGAATTTAATTTTGTCATTTACTATATCTAAATTTAAATCTTTTTTTAACATTTTAACTTTAAATTCAACTAAAGAAATTGCATTATCAACGTATTTTTGAAATCTTTCTGGACCATATTTTACAACAAATTCGTCAGGATCTTTTGCTCCTTCAATTTGCAATATTCTAACATCACATCCAAGATTTTTTAAAATTTCAAGACCTCTTAATGTAGCTGCTTGTCCGGCACCATCTGCATCATACCCTATAATTACTTTTTCACAGCTTCTTCTAAGTAATCTACCTTGAGCTTCTGTTAAAGCTGTTCCTAGTGAAGCTACTGCATTGTGTATTCCTCTTTGATGTAAAGAAACAGCATCCATATAACCTTCAACCATTATTATAGATTTAGGATTTCCTTTTTTTGCAATATTAAAAGCAAATAGGTTTCTTCCTTTGCTATAAACAATATCTTCTGGTGAATTAATGTATTTAGGTTTACTATCATCTAGTACTCTTCCACCAAAAGCTATTACTCTTTCATGTGTATCAAATATTGGGAACATCAACCTATTTCTAAATCTATCTATAAATTTTCCATCTTTATTTTTATTTACTAAACATGATGCTAATATTTCTTCCTCTGTGAAGCCTTTAGAAGTTAGTTCTTTGTATAATTCATCAAATCTTCCGGAATAGCCTATTTTAAATGCTTTTAATGTTTTATTATCTAAATGTCTTTTTTTTACATAGTCTTGTGCAGGCTTTGCTGTTGGCTTATATAAGTTTTGATGGTAGAATTCAGCGGCACAACTATTAACTTCATAAACTCGTGATTTTAATTTAGCAAGTCTGTCATCTTCAACATTATCTGAAGTAGGTAATTGAATCCCCGCCCTTCCGGCTAATAGTTCTACCGACTCTTTAAAGTTTAAGTTTTCTATTTTGCTTATAAAATGAAAAACATTTCCACCAACTCCACATCCAAAGCAATGGAATATTTGTTTATCAGGTGATACTGCAAATGATGGTGATTTTTCTTTATGAAATGGACATAAACCAAAAAAATTTCTGCCACTTCTTTTTAGTACTACATATTGAGATACTATATCGACAATGTCGTTTTTACTTTTGATTTCATCTAATAATTCGTCACTATATCTCACCATTTTTTCTACCCTTCTTTATTTATATATATTCGACAGAAAAGTCGTTATTCCTTCTTTGGTTCCATAATATGTAAACTTATTAAATTATTTTCACGCAAAAAGACTAACTTTGTAGGTTAGTCTTTTGATGTATTTAAGTAATTTTATTCTTTAATTTTGTGTAGCCCCTGTAGAACCATTAAAAGGAATAAATTTGCTAACTATATTAGTTGTATCCATGTTTGTATCTGTTGCATGCTTGTGTTCCTCAAATGAAATATTAATTTTATTTTCTATTAAATTTTCTACTTCATCTGCAGAAGCATGTTCTGCTAAAACTAATTCACTAATAAGAATTTGCTTTGCATTGTTAAGCATTTTCTTCTCGCCTGTTGATAATCCTTTTTCTTTTTGTTTATAACTTAGGTTTCTTACTACATCAGCAACTTCATATACATTTCCACTTTTCATCTTTTCCATGTTTTCTTTATATCTTTTGTTCCAATTGTTAGGCATTTCTGTTTCATCAGCTTCTAATACTTGTAATACTTTGCCAGCTTCTTCTTTATTTATTACGTTTCTAACACCGACTTCTGAGGCCTTTGATATTGGAACCATAACCTTTACTTCTCCTGGCATTTTTATTATATAATAATCCTGCTTTTCTCCTAAGATATCTTTTTGTTCTATTGCATCAATTGTACCTGCACCGTGCATTGGGTAAACTATTTTGTCTCCAACATTAAACATGTAATTATCTCCTTTCTTATTATATAAATTGTATGTTAATAAAGGTTTTCATCTCTTTTACACTACATTAATATTATACCACAAAAAATGGTAAAAGTCAAAGATTTTACCATTTTAATTTTTGCCTCATTTTAGGCTATATATCAACATTTTTGCCAAATTTTAGCAGAAAAATTTTTTTATGTTTCTCTTTTATGTAAGTAATTTACTTCTTAGTAAATTATTACACTATTTTTTATTTGTTGAGCCAAATCCTCCTACTCTGCTTCCTTCTGCTTTATCATTATCTACAATTAAATATTTTTGAAATATGCCTTGTCCTATGCATTCTCCTTTTTTAATTTCTGTATCTGTATCTTTAAAATTATAAAAAGCAAACATTATGTGCCCATCATTATCTGGATTTCCATAATAGTCTTTATCTATAATTCCTACACTATTAGCCATTACTAATCCTTTCTTTTTTGGATTTGAACTTCTATTATATAAACAAAGCATTTCATCATCTTGCATATATGCTTTTATTCCAGTTTTTATTAATGTTGGTGCCATTCCTGGTTTAAATGCTGGAACTATACAATCTTCTGCAGATTCTATATCATAACCTGCAGAATATTTAGTTTTTCTTTCTGGTAGATTAATTTTTTTATCTTCAAAACCTTTTGCTACTTCAAAACCTCTTAATTTATTCATTATTATACCTCTTTTCTGATTGATTTTACTTGCTCATTATAACATAAGAATTTTAAATTTACACTATATTTAAAATAAAATGTTTCAATTTTTTTATTCTTCACCAAAAAACAAAAAAGTGCTTGTACTACATCTGTAGTTTAAGCACTTTTTATTTATCCTGTTTTCGGAAGGTGTCCCCAAAAACAGATTAATAATTTTCTGCTTTTACTTCAAAGAATGATTGAGCATGGTTGCAAACTGGGCAAACTTTTGGAGCTTCTGTTCCAACTACTATATGTCCACAGTTTCTGCATTTCCATATTGTTATGCTTCCTTTTTTGAATACTTCTCCATTTTCTACATTTTCTAATAATTTTCTGTATCTTGCTTCATGCTCTTTTTCTACTGCAGCTATTCCTCTGAATTTAGCAGCTATTTCTGTAAATCCTTCTTCATCAGCTTCTTTAGCCATTCTGTCATACATATCTGTCCATTCATAATTTTCTCCGGCAGCTGCTGCAGCAAGGTTTGCTTTAGTATCACCTATTCCATTTAAATATTGGAAATGAATTTTTGCATGTTCTTTTTCATTCTCAGCTGTTTCTAAGAATAATTCAGCTATTTGCTCATATCCTTCTTTTTTTGCTACACTTGCAAAATATGTATATTTATTTCTTGCTTGAGACTCTCCTGCAAAAGCTTCCATTAAATTTTTCTCTGTTTTTGATCCTTTTAGTTCCATTTTAAATTCCTCCCTTAATTATTTTTAGCACTATTATTTATATTACATTTTTACAAAAAAGTCAAGGCTCACAGACACAAGATTTTATACAAGAAAAAATGTTACAATTCACATTCTTAAAATAAATGTTTACATATAGAGAATTTATATATTTTCTCATACAATATCTTATAAATGTGAATTGCAACACTCTATTTTGTTAACTCTAAAATCAAATCATAGTCTTTTGTATCTACAACCTTAGCTTTTACATATTGGCCAATTAAATTCTTATCTGTATTATTTTTTATATATGCTAATCCATCTATTCCTGGTACATCCATATAACTTCTTCCTACATAATATTTTTTATCTTTAGTAATATCTTCAACTAAAATTTCTAACTCTTTGCCTACATTTTTAGTCTCATTTTCTTCGGATATCTTTTGTTGTAATTCCATTATCTTATTATATCTTGATTTTTTAGTCATATGATGTATTTGTTCTTTTAATCTAGATGCAGGTGTTCCTTCTTCTTTAGAATACGTAAATGCTCCAAGTTTATCAAATTTTGTTTTCTTTACAAAATCATATAATTGTTCAAAATCTTCCTTAGTCTCTCCTGGAAATCCCACCATTACTGTGGTTCTAATTACTACATTTGGTATTTCTTTTCTTAATTTAGCAATTGTATTCTTTATGCTTTCTCCTGTGCATTTTCTATTCATTCTCTTCAAAACAGAATTTGATATATGTTGTATTGGAATATCAAAATATTTGCAAATTTTATTATTATTTTTTACAGTTTCTATTAGTTCATCTGTGATATCTTCTGGATATGTGTATAAAAATCTAATCCATTTTAAATCTTCTATTTTGCACAATTCTTGTAATAATTTTGCAAGTTTTGGCTCTCCATAAATATCTTTTCCATATTTCGATGTATCTTGGGCTATTAAAATTAATTCTTTTCTACCTGTTTTTACAATCTGTTTTGCTTCTTCTACTATATCTTCAATTTTTCTACTTACAAAAGGTCCTCTTATGTATGGAATTGCACAATATGTGCACCTATTACTACAACCTTCTGCAATTCTTATATATGCATATTGGTCTCCTGTAGTAATAACTCTTTGCATAAAGTCCAGATTTGTACTGGCAAGTTTTTGTTTCTTTACTTTAAAATAATTATCTATGTATTTTAATAATTTTTCAAATACATTTCCAGAGTTACCACTTGCTTCTGCATAATCACTATATTTTAAAAACACATCTACTTCTGGTAATAATTTTTCTAATTTTTCTTTATATCTTTCTACTAAACATCCTGTTACAATAAGAAGCTTACATTTTCCTGTTTTTTTATACTCTGCCATTTCTAATATAGTGTTAATTGCTTCTTCTTTTGCAGTCTCAATAAATCCACAAGTGTTAATAAGTATAATATCTGCCTGTTTTGGGTCATTTACTATTGTGTACTTATTATTCTTAAATACTCCTATCATCATTTCTGTGTCTACTAAATTTTTACTACAACCTAATGATACAAAACCTATATTCATCATTTACTCCCTTTACTTTTTAATTTTATTGCTTCTTTATAATATGTATTTACTTTTTTTATTTTTTGTTTTAACTCATTTTTCTTTTCTTTTATTTTTATATCTAACTCTGATATTTGCTCATCATATAATTTTTCTAATTCTTCTTTTTGTTCTTCTGAAAGTTCTTCTTCCAATACTTCCCCATTTTCATATTTTTTCTGTAATTCTAGAAGCTCTTTTCTTTTTCTATTTTCATTTTGTAATGAATCTAATAAATTACTCAAAACTCTCTATTCTCCTTTTTCTTTAATTATAATACCATATTTTTGTAAAATATCTTCTAGCATTTTTTCTTTATCCATTTGCTCTGCTAAAGCTCTATTAAGTTCAGCATATTCTTTATAGCTTTTATTTTTTCTTTCTTTTTTCTTTTCCAATGGTGTTTTTCCCTCTTTTCCAGAATGTATAGATGAAGTTTGAGGCATTTTTATATCAAAAAATTTAATGTGGTCATCTCCTGTAGGTGGAATTTCTTCATCATAATCAAATATATTTTCTCCTGCAACAAACTTTTCAAAAGCTGAGTCATATTCTTCTATAACATTATTTATATTATTCATTCTATCTGTTTCTAATTTTTGTTCGCCTGTAATTCCGGCTACTTTTAATTGTAATGCCTGTTTTTTTCTCCCTATTTCTTCTAATACTTGTTGTAACATTTCTATTTTATCTTTTAGTTGTAATTCAAGTTTTTCTGTTAATTCTAAAAACGTTTTTTCACCACTGTTTGGTAATGTAGCTACTTGTTCTAATGTTAAACTCCTTGCTTGTCCTATTGTAGAAATTCCTGCTTTAATTAATGCGTTTCTTGCTCTAGTAGATAAATATGTGCATTGAGATAATAAAGTCTCATCACCTAGACCTTGATTATACTTATTGGTAATCACATTATATTCATTTCTTAATATTATTTCATAATCTAAAATTAACCTATCTAACTCTTCTTGTGCAGATTTCCTTTCTTGGCTAATATTATCATAAAGTTGAGCTTTCTCATTATGTAATTCTGCTTTTGTCTTTAAACTAGGATAGTTCTGCCTTATATATTCTTTAATTTCCGCAATTTTTTTATTAATTGTTTCTCTTGCTACATGGAGTTCTTTAGTAATAGTTTTTCTATCTGCTTGCTTGCTTTTTCCAATTCCATAATATAACTCTACTATATTTCTATCTCTTTCAGGAAGTCTTTTTAATAGCTCATATGCATAGTCAATATTTATAAATTTTCCTTTATTGTTTAAAACTTCATTTTCTGCAACGCCTTGTGCTGATAAAACCATTTTTATTATTGCACTTTTCTGTCTTACACTTATTGGCTTACTTGATAATGCGGTAATGTTAAAATCTTTTATTCCTAATTCTTCCATTTGTTCTTGTGAAAGGCTTATATCTCCATTTTTATAGTCTTTCATGAACTTATCCAGGTCACCAAAATATTTTTGAATTTTTCTTACTTGTATAACAGTTATATTATACTTTTGGGCTGCTAATTCAATTTCTTTTGTTGATTTATTTAAAAGCCTTTTATTTTTTAATTCCTGTATTTGCTCTTTTGAAAGCCTTAGTAGACCTGCACCATATTCTCCTTGAAATTCATCTCTGTATTTTCCAATAGGCTCTCCGTTTTCATCAACTGTTTTATAATTTATTCTTTCATTAGGGTGATTTCTTCTAAATTTTAATAAAAGTTCATATTTATAGTTTGTAGAAATTGGTTTTCTTCTTTCCCTTGGAGCTATTACTCCTATTTTTTCAAATCTTTTTCTAAGACTATCTGCTATATGTAATTGTCCTCTTCTATCTGATGCTCTTAAATTTGATTGCCAAATTCCTAAATGGTATCCTTTAAATACTGTACTATTTTTTATTTTTTCATTATTATTCTTATAATATTCTTCCATTATTGCACATTTTTCTTCATAACTTACAATTCTTTTAGACATTTATTTTACTTCCTTTACTTAATAATTTGTATTACCATTTTTTCATATGTGCATATAAAATTTATTATTTTAAATATTCCTTTCTTTAGTTCCTAACAATTTTTCTAAATCTTCTTCTTTTTCTTTTTGACTATCTATTTTCCCTTGTAATTGTGCAAGCTCTATCTCTTTTCTTTGTTTTTCTTTTTTCTTGCCACTTAAAGAATTGCCTCTTGTAGCACCAAATATTTCATTCATAGCTTCTAAATACAAGTTATTATCATCTAAACTAAAGTCCAAATGACTTTTTCCAGAACTTGGTATAACTTCATCATCATGAAAAATATCTTCATCTTTCATAAATCTTTCATATGCTTTATTACATTCACCTATTAATAACTGTAATTGCTCTATTCTACTTATTATTCTTGAATATAATTCAATATTTCGTTGTTTATTTATTTTTGATAGTACCATTTCTAATCTATTTTTTTGCTCTTTTAAATCCGAAAGTGAGAAATATGCAGATTTACCTTGCGATATCACTTTTCCTGCTTTTTTTAATATTGCATTTATGTCTTTAATTTTATAATTTATACTTTTACTTAACTTAAGTGCTGATGTATTTGTTTTTCCATTAATTCCATAAATAGATTCTATAATACTTCTTTCAGAATCATCAAAGTTTGCCAATACACTATCTATATAGTCTTTATTTATAAAAATTCCATTTAAGGCATGCGTGCCAAATGTAGCTATTACAAATCTTACATATCCACTTTTTTCTCTAACAGTTATATCTTCTTTTGATAAAATAATTGCATTATAATCTTTTATTCCATAGTAATCCATTGTATCTGTACTGCATATTATAGAGTTTTTATGTTTTGCAATTAATTGATTAATACTTTCATAATCTCTAAATATACGACTTACTTTCATTTTTGAAATATTATATTGTTTTGCATACTCTTCTAGATTTACTATTTGCATAGGCAATATTCTAAGCTTTTGTAATATATTTATTTTATCTTGTGGTAAATGTAAGTTTCCTTGCTTAAATAGTTTTTTAAAATAACTTATATATTCTCCTATTGGTCTCCCCTTTGAATCTAAAGCTCTCAAAGTTACATTATATGGAGTATCTCCATATAAGCAATCTTCTATTATAATATTATATTTTTGCTCTATACTTAAACGTTTTTCTTCCATATTTTCATTCCTTATTTATTTGTCTTGCTCATGAATTTGTAAAATTTCAGCAAGTTTTACTTCTTTTCCATTTTGTGCATCTATCTGAGCTTGTAATTTTCTTGTTTCATCTTCTTTACTAAGTTTTAAATCCTTTTTATTTTGCAAAGATGTTTCTGCTTTATCTTCATCAAAAGTAAAACCTAAATGACTTTTTCCTGATGCCATGATTAATTCCTCATCATTAAACAAACCTTCGTATTGATTAAAACGATTAAATGCACTAGTACATTCATCAATTAATGCTTGTGTATGTTCTACTTTTCTATGAATTTGATGATACATTTCCATATTCCCTTGTGATTCTGCTTTTTCTGCCATTTTTATTAGCCTATCTTTTTCTGATTGTAAATCTTGCATTCTAAATACCGCAGAATCTTTTTTACTTAAAAGTATTCGTGCTTTTTTTAGAATTTCATTTATATCATGAATGCTAATATTTAATTT
>CALXJR010000056.1 GCA_944388675.1 uncultured Clostridia bacterium | reverse complement strand
ACAGAATTAAAAGAAAAAGTAGTAGCTATAAACAGAGTTGCTAAAGTTGTAAAAGGTGGAAGAAATTTCAGATTTAGCGCAGTAGTTGTTGTAGGAGATGGAGCAGGACATGTAGGAGTTGGAAATGGAAAAGCAGCAGAAGTTCCAGATGCTATAAAGAAAGCAATACAAGATGCTAAAAAGAATTTAGTTGAAGTTCCTATTGTAGGAACAACAATACCACATGAAATGATAGGAAAATTTGGTAGTGCTAATGTTATGTTAAAACCTGCTCAAGCCGGTACAGGAATTATAGCAGGTGGTAGTGTTAGACCAGTTCTAGAACTAGCAGGATATAGAGATATAAGAACAAAAATTATAGGAACAAACAATCCTAGAAATGTTGTATATGCTACACTAGAAGGATTAAAGAATATGCAAACAGTAGAGTCAGTTGCTAAAAAAAGAGGAAAAAAAGCTGACGAAATATTATAAAAATATTTGATTTTTATTCAACTTTTGATATAATAAAACAAAATTAGGAGGTGTAGTCACAAAATGAAATTAGACGAATTAAAACCAGCACAAAAAAGTAAAGTAAAAACTAGAGTTGGTCGTGGAGTTGGTTCTGGTTTAGGAAAAACTTCAGGAAGAGGTCATAAAGGCCAAAAAGCTAGAAGTGGTGGCGGAGTAAGACGTGGATTCGAAGGTGGTCAAACTCCATTATATAGAAGATTACCAAAAAGAGGATTCACAAATATTCATGCTAAAAATTATACAGAAGTAACATTAACAATGTTATCTAAAGTAAAAAATGATAAAGTAACAGCTCAAACTTTACTTGACGAAGGAATAATTGGCAAAATCAATGACGGTATAGTAATCTTAGGAACAGGAAAACTAGAGAAAAAGGTAGATGTAACAGCAGTAAGATTTACTAAATCTGCCAAAGAAAAAATTGAAGCTTTGGGTGGAAAGGCAGAGGTGATATAATTGTTTAAAACTATAATAAATGCAATAAAAACACCTGAAGTTAGAAAAAAACTATTATATACTTTACTATTAATTGTAATATTCAGGTTAGGATGTTACATCACTGTACCAGGAGTTGACACATTTACTCTTTCAGAGCAAATGAGTGCTGCAACAAATGGAGTTACAGGTCTTATAGATACAATATCAGGAGGTGCTTTCTCAAGACTTTCTATATTTGCAATGTCTATAACACCATACATTACAGCATCAATAGTAATTCAGTTATTATCAATGGTTATTCCTGCCTTAGAAAGATTAGTTAAAGAAGGCGGAGAACAAGGAAAAGCTAAAGTTAATAAATATACAAAAATGCTTACAATATTACTTTCTTTAATAGAAGGTTTAGGAATATTCCTATCATATAAATCATCGGGAATATTCTTAGATACAGGAGTATTAGGAGGAGTATTAACTGTTATATCATTAATGACAGGTACTGCAATTCTTATGTGGCTTGGAGAACAAATTACAAATAAAGGTATTGGAAATGGAATTTCAATGTTAATCTTTGTTGGTATTATATCAGGCCTTCCACAAGGAATTACAGCTGTATGGGGATTAATATTTGAAACAGGAAGCTTTAGTACAGTTGGATTAATTAAAGCATTAGCATTAGTAGTAGGAGTACTTGTATTAGTTGCAGGAGTTGTATTTATACAACTTGCAGAAAGAAGAATTCCTGTACAATATGCTAAAAAAGTTGTAGGAAGAAAAATGGTTGGAGCACAAAATACTCATATACCATTAAAACTAGCAATGGCTGGAGTAATGCCAATAATCTTTGCTTCATCATTCTTAACATTCCCAGCAATGATAATCCAAATATTTGTAAGAGATATTGCAACACAAACAGGATTTTGGGCAACAATATACAATTTCTCAATAGCCTCATCATCTTCAAGTGTTGGAATAGGATATACAATAGCAAATGCAATAGTATACTTACTATTAATTATAGGATTCACATATTTCTACACATATGCAATGTTTAATCCAGCAGAGATATCTGGAAACATTAAGAGAAATGGTGGATTCATACCAGGAATAAGAGCCGGAAAACCAACAACAGAGTATTTATCTTCAGTAATTTCTAAACTTACAATAGTTGGTGGATTATTCTTAGCAATAATCGCAATAATACCAATGCTTGCAAGATTTACAAATTTAAATATAGCATTTGGTGGAACATCAATATTAATTGTAGTAGGTGTTGCTCTAGAGACAATACAACAATTAGAATCTCAACTTGTAACAAGACATTACAAAGGATTCTTAGAGTAGGAAGCAAGGCTTTTCCTAAAAAAGGGAGGTTTAACCAAATAGGAGTAAATCTCTCCTTTTTAATTAGTAGAAAAATAAAATTTCTATTAATTAAAGGGGAGAAAATGTTATAGATTATTTACAAAATGAAGATACTAGTATATATTAATAGTGTAATTATAGCAAAAAGCTATAAACATGAAAGGAGAATTATTTATGTATTTAATAATGTTAGGAGCTCAAGGAACAGGAAAAGGAACTGTTGCAGGAATATTAAGTAAAGAGACAGGCTGGCCACAAATATCAACAGGAGATATTTTTAGAAAAAACATTTCAGAAAACACAGAACTAGGAAAAAAAGCAAATGAATATATATCAAAAGGAAATTTAGTTCCAGATGAAATAACAGTACCAATGGTAGCAGATAGATTAAACTGGGAAGATGCAAAAAATGGAGCAATATTAGATGGATTTCCACGTACAGTTGAACAAGCAGAAGCTTTAGAAAAAATATTAGCAGAAAAAGGCAAAAAAGTAGACTTAGTAATAAATTTAGTTACACCAAGAGAAGAAACAATAACAAGAATCTTAAATAGAAGAGTTTGTTCAAATCCAGACTGTAAAGCAATTTATAATTTAACAATGCATCCACCAAAAGTAGAAGGAATTTGTGACAAATGTGGCTCAAAACTTGTACAAAGGGATGATGATAAAGACGAAGATGCAATAAAACAAAGACTTGCAATATATGATGAAAAAACAAGTCCACTAATAAATTTCTATAAAGAAAAAGGAGTATTACTTACAGAAGAAGTAAGTGAAAAAATAAATAGATTAGGAAAAGACGTAGCAGAAGATGTGTTATCAAAAATAAAATAATAAGACTAAAGTTCGTCCAAAAAGGAACGTCCCTTTTTGGACGAAAAAAAGGTGCTTAAGTGATGTGTCCCCAAAAACACCTAAAAGATGCTTTAGTGACGCGTCCCCAAAAACACCCAGAGAATGAAAAAGGAAGTAGTAAAAATGGTAAGTATAAAAAATGAAAAAGAAATACAAAAAATGAGAGAAGCATGTAGAGTTGCAAATCTTGCTCAAAAAGCAATAGAAGCAGCAATAAAACCAGGAATTTCAACATGGGAGCTTGATAAAATAGCAGAAGAGACTATGAGAAAAAACGGAGCAATTCCTGCAGAAAAAGGATATCCAAGTGGAATAAAAGGAGTACCTCCATTTCCAGGTTCAATATGTGCTTCTGTAAATGATGTAGTTATACATGGAATTCCTTCTAAAAAAGAAATTTTAAAAGAAGGGGATATAATAAGTGTAGATTTAGTAGCTTATAAAGATGGATTTAATGGAGATTGTGCAAGAACATATTGTGTTGGGAAAATTAGTAATGAAGCTAAAAGATTAATTGATGTTACTAAACAATCATTTTTTGAAGGAATAAAATTTGCTAAAAAAGGATTTAGACTTGGAGATGTATGTCATGCTATAGGTGAATATGTGCAGAAAAATGGTTATAGTGTAGTAAGAGAGTTTCAAGGTCATGGTATAGGAGAAAGCATGCATGAAGATCCAGGAATACCAAATTACGGAAAAGCAGGACGTGGAATAAGACTAGAACCAGGCATGACTCTAGCAATAGAGCCAATGGTAATTATGGGAAAACCAGGAATTTTAGAGTTAGAAGACGGATGGACTATAATAACAGAAGATGGAAGCTTAGCAGCTCACTATGAAAATACAATTTTAATTACAGAAAATGAGCCAGAAATATTGACATTAGCCTAAAAATGTTATATACTATATTAGCTATTATGTGTATAATAGCTAAATTGTATTTTATACAAGTTAAAAATATGGAGGGAAAATAATGTCAAAAGAGGATGTTATTGAAGTAGAAGGTACTGTTGTAGAAACATTACCAAATACAAATTTTAAAGTGGAACTTGCAAATGGTCATCAGATATTAGCTCACATCTCTGGAAAATTAAGAATGAATTATATAAAAATTCTTCCTGGAGATAAAGTAAAGGTTGAACTATCACCATATGACTTAACAAGAGGAAGAATAACCTGGAGAGCAAAATAATATCTAATACTAATATATATCATTTAATGTAGGAGGTGCGTAAAAATGAAGGTAAGACCATCAGTTAAAAAAATGTGTGACAAATGTAAAGTTATAAAAAGAAAAGGTGTCATCAGAGTAATATGCGAAAATCCTAAGCATAAACAAAGACAAGGATAATAAACAAATTAGATATTAACACAAATCGGATTTGCGGCTGTTAAATATGTTATAAACTATTATAACATATTTAATAAATTTAAGGTTTGTGTTTATATATATGCTTTTTTTTAAGTTCTAAAGACTAATTTAAAAAACTATGAAACTATATTTAAGTTTATAAAATACCTCTAATTTATAGCTAAAATATTTTTTCAAAAGATTTAAGTTAGTAATTTCACCTTTAGTATTTTAAAAATAGCTCAAAAAATAAAATTTAATTAACATTTGGAGGTGCAAAAATGGCTCGTTTAGCAGGAGTTGATTTACCTAGAGAAAAAAGAGTAGAAATAGGACTTACATATATTTATGGTATAGGACTATCTCGTTCTCAAGAAATATTAAAGAAAGCTGGAGTTAATCCAGATATTAGGGTAAAAGATCTAACAGATGAACAAGTACAAGCAATAAGAAATGCAATGGATGGTTATACTCTAGAAGGAGACTTAAGAAGAGAAGTTGCATTAAACATAAAAAGATTAACAGAAATTGGTTGCTACAGAGGAATTAGACATAGAAAAGGTCTTCCAGTAAGAGGACAAAGAACAAAAACTAATGCTCGTACAAGAAAAGGACCAAGAAAATTAGTAAGCAAAAGTAAGAAATAATAAATAAATTCATAGTAGGGATAATCCCAAAATATAAAGGAGGGAAAACTAAAAAATGGCAACAAAGAATTTAGCAAAAAAACCAACTAGAAGAAGAGATAGA
This sequence comes from uncultured Clostridia bacterium, assembly GCA_944388675.1. GTDB lineage: Bacteria > Bacillota > Clostridia > TANB77 > CAG-508 > CAG-245. The sequence goes on along the minus strand of CALXJR010000056.1, from coordinate 4,447 downwards.
AAAAACATAGAAAAAGGTATGGCTCATATTCATTCTAGTTTTAATAATACAATTGTAACAATAACAGATGCTCAGGGAAATGTTTTATCATGGGCTAGTGCTGGAGAATTAGGATTCAAAGGTTCAAGAAAAAGCACACCATTTGCTGCTGGAGAAGCTGCTGAAACAGCTGCTAAGGCTGCAATGGAACATGGATTAAAAACAGTAGATGTATTTGTTAAAGGACCAGGTTCTGGTCGTGAGTCTGCAATTAGATCATTACAAACAGCAGGTCTTGAAATTACATCAATAAAAGATGTTACTCCAATACCTCACAATGGTTGTAGACCACCAAAAAGAAGAAGAGTATAATAAAATATTAGTATCGAAAAATTTAAGGAAGGTGAAATAAAAAATGGCAAGATATAAAGATGAACAATGCCGTATTTGCCGTAGAGAAGGACAAAAATTGTTCTTAAAAGGTTCTAGATGCTATTCAGATAAATGTAGTATTACTAGAAGAAATTATGCGCCAGGACAAAATGGTCAAAAGAAAAGCAAAATTTCTGAATATGGTACTCAGTTAAGAGAAAAACAAAAAACAAAAGCTTTCTATGGAGTAGGCGAAAAACAATTTAGAAAATACTTTGAAATGGCATCAAACAGCAGAGGAAAAACAGGTGAAATATTATTACAAATATTAGAGAGCAGATTAGATAATGTAGTATATAGATTAGGATTTGCAAGCTCAAGAGCTCAAGCAAGAATGCAAGTAACACATGGTGCTTTTGAAGTAAATGGAAAGAAAGTTGATATACCATCTTATTTAGTAAAAGCAGGAGATGTTATCGCATTAAGAGAAATTAGAAAAGATAATGGAACAGTAAAAATGGCAGCAGAAGAAAATGCAAGTAGACCAGTCCCAACTTGGCTTGAAAAAGATTCAGAAGCTTTAAGTGGAAAAGTTGTAAGATTAGCTTCAAGAGAAGACATTGACCTACCTGTTGAGGAACATTTAATAGTAGAGCTTTACTCTAAATAATAGGTTATATTAATAGAAAAGTTGTAAATATATTATCCAATATATTTATATTAGGAGGTAAAAATGATAGAATTTGAAAAGCCAAATATTAAATGCTTAGAAATGGACAATAGTACAAATTATGCTAAATTTACTTGCGAACCACTAGAGCGTGGTTATGGTATAACAATAGGAAACTCATTAAGAAGAATATTACTTTCTTCTCTTCCAGGAGCAGCTATAACATCTGTAAAAATAGATGGAGCAGCTCATGAATTTACAACAATTCCTAATGTTGTAGAGGATGTACCAGAAATAATAGTTAATTTAAAAATGGTAAGAATCAAAGTTGATGGAGATGAAATGAAAACTCTAAGAATAAACTTTGATCATGAAGGAGAAGTAAAAGCAGGAGATATAGAAACAGATGGCACTGTAGAAATATTAAATCCAGACCTACATATAGCAACAGTTTCTCAAGGTGGACATTTAGTTATGGAAATGACAGCTAACCGTGGAAGAGGATATAATAATGCAGAAAAGAATAAAACACCAGATATGCCAATAGGTGTTATTCCAATAGATTCTATATACACTCCAGTAAAGAAAGTAAATTATTCAGTTGAAAATACTAGAGTTGGTCAAACAGTTGACTTAGATAAGCTTACAATAGAATTATGGACAGATGGAAGCTTAAAGCCATATGAAGCATTAAGCTTAGCTGCAAAAATAATGACAGAACACTTAGAATTATTTATAGACTTATCTGAAATAAGCAAAAATACACAAGTAATGGTTGAAAAAGAAGAATCTAAGAAAGAAAAAGTATTAGAAACTTCAATAGAAGACTTAGAATTATCTGCAAGATCATTTAACTGCTTAAAGAGAGCAGGAATATCTACAGTAGAAGACCTAACAAATAAGACAGAAGCTGAAATGATGAAGGTAAGAAATTTAGGAAAGAAATCATTAGATGAAGTAACTAATAAATTACATTCATTAGGTCTAGACTTCGCAAGCAATGAAGATTAAAGGAAGGTGAAAAAAGTGGCAAATAGAAAATTAGGAAGAACAACTGATATACGTTTATCAATGCTTAAAACACAAGTTACAGATCTAATTTGGCACGGAAGAATTGAAACTACTTTAACTAGAGCAAAAGAAACAAAAGCTATAGCAGATAGTCTAATTGCTCTTGCTGTAAAAGAAGCTGGAAACAGTGAAGAAGTAGAAGTAAAAGTTTCTAAAGCAAAAGTAGATGAAAAAGGAAATAAAGTTACTGAACTTGTAAAAAGCAAAAATGGCAGAGAATATTTAAAAGTAGTTAGAGAAGATACTACTGAAAAGAGAAAGAAAGATATGCCATCTAAACTAAATGCTAGAAGAAAAATAATGCAAAATATCAACAAAGTTAAAGACGAAAAAGGAAAAAATGTTGACTTAGCAACAAAATTATTTGATGAAATAGCACCAAAATATAAAGATGTTAAAGGTGGATATACCAGAATAATAAGAAAAGGACCTCGTAAAGGAGATTCTGCTGAAACAGTTATTTTAGAATTAATATAAATAAAATAAGGGCAGTTATTTAAACTGTCTTTATTTTTTTCTTAAAAAGCATTTTGTTTTGAAATAGATAATATATCTCTATATTCATCTAAAGTCAGTATAGTAATAAAAGAAAAATCCTTTGCAAAATTATTCAATATATTCAAAGTATTATCAGTTGAATTTAAATCAACGATAATTATTTCAGGAATATTAAAATTATAATAAAGCGTTTTATATATAAGAAGCTTTAGAAAATATTCAATATTATTTTCTTGATTGTGAACAGTAATTATAAATGAAGTTTCATTAAAAGAAACTGCAGGATATTTATGAATATGTATTATAGTTTTGATAATCTCAAAAAGTCCATATAAAGCCAAAATCCATATTATGGAGGTAAAAATAAAATCTACCATAAGTATTCCTCCTATAACATATAATATGTATATAAATTAAAATTGTGAAAATGGTAATATTAATTGTTACGATTTACAGCCTTATAAATTTTCTAAATTTAAAGTGAACTGACTGCAAATGGTAATATTAAATTTTAGTTATGTTATAAATAATTTTTTAAATAAGTTGAAAATTAAAAATTGATAATATATAATAGCAATGTAATGAAACGAAAGGAGAAAGAATATGGTTCATAACCATGTAAAGATAATAAAAGAAATTGCTAATGAAAAAGATGGAATAACAATAATTTCACTTGTTATAACTATAGTTATAATTTGTATCTTAGCCGGAATTACTTTAAATATAACAATAGGAGATAATGGAATTATAAAACAATCAAAATTAATAGCAAATGATATCATAAAATCAGAAGAAGACGCACAATTACAAATAAATTCATTAAATTCAGAAGATGTTCAAGAAGATTATACAGCAACGACTCTAGCTGATGTATCTTCTCCTAATATGAGTATGGACGTAACAGCGAATTCTATAGTTGTAGGCATAACAATTACAGAAACAGAAAGTGGATTAGATAGAATAGAATATAGTATAGATAATGGTCAAACTTGGGTTACAAATCCTGCAAATAAAGCAGCTAAACAATATGTGTTTAAAAATTTAGAGCCAGGGTACTATACAGTAAAGGCAAGAGCTTATGATAAAAGTGGAAATGTAACAGAGGAATTAAGTGGTGAAGTCAAATTAGGATATCCAATGCCAGACCGCGGAACATATCAATATGGAGAGCTAGGCACAGGTACTGATGAAAATGGAGACTACTATGCAATAAATCAATTACCTGAAGGAATTTATTATTCAAATGGAAATGCATGGGCTCCAGAAGCTAGAATATCAGCAGAAAAGTTAAGACAAGCATTAGGAGTCTCTGCAGATAAAATAAAAGAAGGAGAATCAATAGCAGGAGTAGAAGGAACAGCCAAAACTGTAACAGAAAGTACAAGACTAACATTTTCAAACAATTTATATGGTGATTCAGAAGGAAATCAAAGTACAGGAAACATTACATTAACAAATTTACCTTATTCATCAATGAAAATCGTAAGTAGTAATCATGCAACAGCAACCTATGAAAATGGAACTCTTAAGATATTATTTGATTCAAATAATAACACATGGACAAATAATGACGAAGAAGATATAGAAGATGGAAACAAAATCGAAAATGAAAATAATACAAGTACAGTACCTTCAATTACAATAGATTTAATACCATAATTAGAGGATGTGGGTGCTTCCGGGGACGTGTTACAAAAACATCTAATAGATGCTTTAGTAACACGTCCCCGGAAGCACCCAGAAGCACCAAAAAATTTGCCGGAAAAATTGCAAAAAACCTTGCTATTTCTTTGTTTTTCTAGTAAAATAAACATTATAAATTATAAAGAATAGAGGCGTACAATTGCAAGTAGAAGG
>CALXJR010000055.1 GCA_944388675.1 uncultured Clostridia bacterium | reverse complement strand
ACTAGACAATAGAACAGGTACAGCACCAACAACAGTTACTGTAAAAGACACAATTCCAACAGGAACAAGCTTTGTAAATGGAAGCATAAAAGTTAATGATTCTGCTACAGGAAATACTGAAGAAGAATTAGAAAGTGGAATAGAAGTACATTTAAATGCAGGAGAAACAAAAACACTTGAATTTAAAGTAACAGCAAATGAACAAGCAGATAATACAGAAATAAGAAATGTTGCAACAGTAGATGGAAAACAAACAAATCCAGTAATTCATACATATGTAAAACCAATAATCTCAGGAACAAAAGCACAAGAAACAGAAAATGGTGAAGAATATGTATTAGAAGGAGAAAAAATTACATACACAATTACAGTTAAAAATGATGGTGGATATGCAAAAGAGGTAATTGTAACAGATAACATACCAGAAGGGACAACACTTGTACCAAATAGTGTAAAAATAGATGGAAGAGAAATAACTGAATTAGAAGGAAACTTAAGCAGTGGTTTAACAGTAAATGTTCAACCATATACAAGCAAAGAAATAACATTTGAAGTTACAGTAAATGAATTAACAGGAAATACATTAACAAAAGAAATAAGTAATAAAGCAACAGTAGATGGAGAACCAACAAATGAAGTTACAACAGAAGTAAGAAAACCACATGTAGAAATAAGTAAATCTTCAAACCCTGCAAGTGGAGAAAATGTAAAAGTAGGAGACGCAATAACATATACAATTAAATTAGATAATAGCACAGGTAAGGCACCAACAACAGTTACTGTAAAAGATACAATACCAACAGGAACAAGTTTCGTAGATGGAAGTGTTAAAGTTGAAAATACACCAACAAGTGATACAGCAGATACTCTTGCAAGTGGAATAGAAGTAAACTTAAATGCAGGCGAAACAAAGACAGTAGAATTTAAAGTAACAGTACAAGACTTAGATAATGGAACAGAAATTAAAAATACTGCAACAGTTAACGATGAGCCAACAAATGAAACAGTACATACATATGTAGAACCAATAATATCAAGCACAAAATCTGCAACAACAGAAAATAGATTGTCATATGTAGTTGAAGGAGAAAAGATTACATATACAATTACTATTAAGAATGATGGAGATTTAGCAAAAGGTGTAGTTGTTAAAGATGAAATACCAGAAGGTACAAGTTTTGTAGAAAATAGCATAAAGGTAAACAATGAAGAAAGAACAGAAACACAATCAAATTTAAAAAACGGAATAACAGTAAATGTACCAGCAAGAGGACAAACAACTTTAAGCTTTGATGTAACAGTAAATGAATTATCAGCAGAAATATATACAAAGGAAATAAGAAACATAGCAACAGTAGATGAGACTCAAACAAACGAAGTAGTCGAGACAGTAAATAAACCAAATGTACAAATAAGTAAAGAGTCAGAACCAGCAAGTGGAGAAAGAGTAAAAGTAGGAGATGAAATAACATATACTATTAAATTGGACAACAGCAAAGGAACAGCACCAGATACAGTTACAATAAAAGACACAATACCAACTGGAACAATATTTGTAGAAGATAGTATAAAAGTTGGAAATTCCGTAACAGAAGACTCAGCAGACAGTTTAGCTAACGGAATAGATGTAAATCTAAATGCAGGCGAAACAAAAACATTAGAATTCAAAGTAAAAGTAAATGACTTAGATAATGGAATGCAAATAAGAAACATTGCAACAGTAGATGACGAGCCAACAAATGAAATAGAACATACATATGTAGAACCAATTATATCAACCATAAAATCTGCAACAACAGAAAATAACTTACCATATGTAGTTGAAGGAGAAAAAATTACATATACAATTAAAATTACAAATGATGGAGATTTAGCAAAGAATGCAGTTGTAACAGATAACATTCCAGATGGAACAAGTTTTGTAGCAGGAAGCATAAAAGTAAACGGTGGGGCAACAGAAGACACATCTGATACATTAGCAAGCGGAATAACAGTACCAGTAGCAGAAAGAGGAGAGTCAACTATTTCCTTTGAAGTAACAGTAGATGAGCTTACAGATGGAAGTTTAACAAAAGTTATAAGAAACACAGCAGGGGTTGATGGAACACCAACAGATGAAGTAACTGAAACAGTAAATAAATCAGATGTTAAGTTTAGTAAATCATCAGATCCTGCAAGTGGAGAAGAAGTAAAAGCAGGAGACACAATTACATATACAATTGAATTAGATAACAGTAAAGGAACAGCTCCAACAACAGTAGTAGTAAGAGATACAATACCAGATGGCACAACATTTGTAGATAATAGCATAAAAGTTGGAGAAACAGTTACTGGAGATTCAGTAGACAATTTAGCAAGAGGAATAAGTGTAGACTTAGACGCAGGTCAAACAAAAACAGTAGAATTTAAAGTAACAGTAAACGACTTAGACAATGGAACAAAGATAGAGAATACAGCTACAGTAAATGATACACCTACAAATAAAACAGAACACACATATGTAGAACCAATAATAAGTTCAGAAAAATCAGCAACAACAGAAAATAACTTAAGCTATGTAGTTGAAGGCGAGAAAATCACTTATACAATAACAGTTAAAAATGATGGAGATTTATCAAAAAATGTAATTGTAACAGACGAAGTCCCAGCAGGAACAAGTTTTGTAGAAGATAGTATAAGAGTAAATGATGCAGAAACAGAATACACAGCAGATAATCTTACAAGTGGAATAACAGTACCAGTATTTGAAAGAGGACAATCTACTTTAAGCTTTGAAGTAACAGTAGATGAGCTTCCAATAGAAACATTCGAAAATACAATAAGAAATACAGCCTTAATAGATGGAACACCAACAGAAGAAGTAACAGAAACAGTTAATAAGCCAAATGTTGAAATAAGTAAATCTTCAATTCCAGAAAGTGGAGAAAATGTAAAATTAGGAGATGAAATAACTTATATAATTAAATTAGATAACACATTAGGAACAGCACCAAGTACAGTTACAGTAAAAGACAACATTCCAACTGGTACAACATTTGTAAATGGAAGTATAAAAGTTGGAGATTCTGCAACAGGCGATACAGAGGCAGATTTAGCAAGTGGTATAGATGTAAATCTAACCCCGGGCGAAACAAAGACAGTAGAATTTAAAGTAACGGTAAATGACTTAAATAATGGAGAAACAATAAGAAACGTAGCAACAGTAACAGATCCATCAGGAGAAGAAAAAGCAACAAATGAAACAGAACATACATATGTAGAACCAATAATTTCATCAGAGAAAGTGGCTGTAACAGAAAATGGATTACCATATGTAGTTGAAGGAGAAAAAATTACATATACAATAACTATAAAGAATGATGGAGACTTAGCAAAAGATGTAGTTGTAATAGATAATATTCCAGAAGGAACAACATTTGTAGAAAACAGCATAAAGGTAAATAATGCAGAAACAAATAATACACAAGAAGAATTAAGAGATGGAATAACAATAAAAGTACCAGAAAGAAATCAAGCTACAGTAAGCTTTGAAGTAACAGTAGACGAACTTCCAGAAGGAAAAGTAGAAAAAGAAATTAAAAATATTGCAAGCGTAGATGGAACAGATACAAATGAAGAAACAGAAGAGGTAAATAAAGCAAAAGTAAGAATAGGAAAAACATCACAGCCAGCAAGTGGAGAGCAGGTAACAAAAGGTGAAGAAATAAAATATATAATAGTAATGGAAAACACAGAAGGAACAGCACCAATTACATTAGATGTTAAAGATAGTATTCCAGAGGGGACAACATTTGTAGAAGGAAGTATTAAAGTAAATAATATAGATTTAGGAAACACACTAGAAGATTTAACAACAAATGGAATAAGTGTTTTAGTTCCAGCAGGACAAACAAGTACAGTAGAATTTAAAGTAACAGTAAACGACTTAGATAATGGTTATATAATCAGAAACAAAGCAAAAATAACGAATCCAAAAACAGGGGAAGAAAAAGATACAAATGAAGTAACCCATGAGTATATAGAAGCAATAATAAATGCAAGCAAAGAGTTAGAAACAGAAAATAACTTAAGCTATGTTGTAGTAGGAGAAGAGTTAACATATACAATAAGAGTAAGCAACTCAGGAGACCTAAGCAAGAAATTTATAATACAAGATAGCATACCAACAGGTACAGAATTTGTAGAAGAAAGTATACTTCTAAATGGACAAAAATCTAATATAACAAAAGAACAATTAGAAAAAGGATTTGAAGTAGAATTAACAGGAAGACAAGAATTAACAGTAAGCTTTAAAGTAAAAGTAATAGATGGAGCAACAGAAATAAAGAACACAGCAAATATAGATGGAACACCAACAAACGAAACAAAAGTACCAGTCTTAAGTTATGAGAAGACGGCTGAAGTAATTAGACAAACAGTAGAAAATATTCCAGAAGGAACAGTTACAACAGGAGACAAGATTAAATATACAATTAAAGTAAGCAACTTAGGAGAAGAAACAATAGGAAAAATAACAGTAAAAGATTTTATACCAGAAGGTACAACATTAAGTAAAGCATATAATGATGGCATATTAAATGATAAGAATGAAATAATATGGAATATTGCAGATTTAGAAGCCGGAACAAGTATAGACTTAAGTTTTGAAGTAACTGTAAACTACGATATTTTAGACAACAAAGTAATTACAAACGTAGCAACAGTAGATGAAAAAGAAACAAACGAAACTGAAACTCCATACGAAAAACCAGAAATAAAAGAAGAAAGCACAATAGAAAAAACAGGTACAGAAGCCATTGATTCTACAGAAGATTCTATCAGCTATAAAATCACATACAATGCAAGTATAAATGATTTTGTAGGAGAAGGAAAAGTAACAATAACAGATTACTTGCCATATGAAATAGATATAGAAAATCAATATTTAGATGGCGGATTCTATGATGCAAAAACAAAGACAATAACATGGGAAGAAGACGTAGGAGCAATAGATACATATACAAATAAAGAAAAAACAATAAATCTTGAAAAGAACATAACAGTAAAATATGTATATGGAGAAGATGCAGAAACATTAAATGGAACAATACCAAATAGAGTAGAAGGCAAAATAGAATTAACACAAAAAGACCCAGAGAACCCAACACAAGATAAAACTGTACTAGAAGATACAAAAGAAGATACATTTGAAACAGAGGTACAAATACCAACAAGTATAATAGTACACTATTATATAGAAGGAACAAACCAAAAAGTACCATCAAAAACATATGGACAAGTTGTAGAAGATGAAATAGAAGAGGGATATGTAGGACAAAGTTATACAACATTGCCATCTGAAAATGTACAAGAAAATTATCAACTAGTATCTAATACTGGAAACACTACAGGAATACTTACAAGAACACCAATAGAAGTAATATATTATTATAGATTGCAACCAGCAGACATAACAGAAAACACCATAACAAAAGATGGTACAAACAAGATAGTAAATAAAGACGATAAAGTAAGTTACACTATTAACTATACAGGCAAAGTAGAAAATTATGTAGGAGATGCAAAAGTAGAAATAGTAGATTATCTTCCATATGCAATAGATGAATCAGCTTCAAACTTAAATGGTGGAAAATACAATGCCTTAACAAAAACAATAACATGGGTAGAAGACATAGGAAGAATAAATACATACACAAATAGCAATGTAGGAAATATAAACATAACAAAGAACATAGAAGTAGTATTTAGAGAGATGAACTATACAGGAACAAGCTTCATAAATAGAGCACAAGGAAAAATTATATTAGAAGAAACAAACCAAGAACAAGAAACGCCAGAAGCAAAGAAAGAAACAGAAACTGAATTTGTAAAAAACATTACAGTAGAAAAAGTATGGGATGATAATAGCAACATAAAGGAAAGAAGACCAGAAAGTGTAACAGTACAATTAACAGCAGATGGAAAAGTAATGGATAATGTAAAAGATATTACAAATGAAGAACAAACAAATAATACAGAAAATACAACAACAGAAGAAGCAAATAATAATATAGAAAAAACAACAACAGAAGAAACAAATAGTAGCACAGAGAATGCAACAGAAGGAACAACAGGTGACCAAGAATATAAAGTAGTTCTAAATAATGAAAACAACTGGACACACACATTCACAAACTTGCCAAAATACACAGAACAAGGACAAGAAATAAGTTATAGCGTAGTAGAGACAGAAACAAATGTAAATGACTTAGAATATTATGATAAACCTGTTATAGAAGTATTTAATACAGATACAACAGCTACTGTAAGAGTAACAAATAGTTACAAACTTATGGATACAAGCTTAGATTCTAACATAGAGAAAACAGGTACAGACCTAGTTACAAGCTCTACACAAGAAGTAAATTACAATATTAAATACAATACTACAGTAGAAGAATATATAGGAGAAGCTTTAATTACAATAACAGACTATATGCCTTATGCAATAGATGAAGAAAAATCAGATTTAGATGGTGGAACATATGATTCTGTAAGTAATACAATAACTTGGACAGAAAATATAGACCACATTAACACATACGAAAACGGTGATTACAATGTAAAACTAGAGAAGAACATAAAAGTAGTATTTACAAACTTAGACGCTAGTTCAAGAGTAATGGTAAACAGAGTAACAGGCAGAATAGACCTATATGAAACAGAAAAAACAAACACAGTTGAAACAACATATGAAACAAAAGTAGAAATACCAGGAAATGTAGTTGTTAAATATGTAGATAAAAGCACAGGTACAGAAATAGCAGAAGGATATGAGCTAGAAGGCCTTGCCGGAGACAAATACAATACAGAGAAAAAAGACATCTACGGTTATACATTTGTAGAAAGCACAAACAATACATCTGGCAATATGATAGAAGGTACAATTGAGGTAATCTACTATTATGAAAGAACAGATGCAGGAGGAGTAATAGTTCATTATGTAGATGAATCTGGAAACAAACTTACAGAAGATGATGTAATTACAGGAAAAGTATCAGACCCTTATAAGACAGAGCAAAAAGACATACCAAATTACGATTTTGTAAGAGTAGAAGGACAGACAGAAGGTGAACTAATCGAAGGTACAATAGAGGTAACATACATATATAAGAAAGTTCCTGCAAAAGTAATAGTACAATATTTAGAAAAAGATGACACCCCTGATGATAATACAGATAATGTAGTATTAGCTCCAGAAGAGATAATAGAAGGCTTTAGTGGAGATGAGTATACTACAGAAAGAAAAGATATAGAAAACTATCAAATAGAAATACCAGAAAATGCAGATGGAACAATGACAAGAGAAGACATATATGTAATTTACTACTACGAAAGAAAACCAAGTGGAATTGTAACTGTAAAATATGTTGATGTAGACACAAACGAGGAAATATTACATAAAGTAGAGGATACAGAAGAATATGTAACATATAGAGAACAACTACAAGGATTATGCGGACTAGAATACGAGGCAGAAAAGAAAGATATACCATATTACAACTTCGTAGAAGAAATGAGACCTGCAAATGCTACGGGAATATACACTGAGGACGATATTGAAGTAATCTACTACTACAAAAAACAAACATTTAACTTAAGTGTAGAAAAACAAATAGAAAGAATAACAGTAAATGGAGTTGAGCACAGCTTAAAAGATGGACTAGACCAAATAGATGTAGTAGCATCAAAAGTACAAGAAACAGACATAGTTGTAACATATAAGATAATAGTAAGTAACCCATCAGAAATAGAAGGTACAGCTACAGCTATCGAAAGAATACCAGACTTCTTTAGAATAGCAGACGGCACAAGTACAGAGTGGACAGAAAACGGCAAATCTCTAGAAGCCCAAGTTACACTACAACCAGGAGAAACAAAAGAATTAACAGTTGTATTAAGATGGATTAAAAATACAAACAACTTTGGATTACAAATAAACACAGTAACATTACAAAATATAACAAACCCTGCAAACTATGAAGAAACAAACTTAGAAGATAACACATCTACAGCAGAAGTAATATTCTCGGTAAAAACAGGTGGAATAGACACAAGCATAGTAATAGGAACAGCACTAACTGTAATGATTGGAGCACTAATACTAACAGTATATCTAAAAGAAAGAAAAACAAAATAATACTATAACATTATATCAATCACCTTCCTGTTTTTGGGATCGCCTCGAAAACAGGAAGGTGCCTTTTTTGCTAATTTTTAGGCGTTTTCCAAAAATGAAGAGAGCTTTTTTTACTGTTTTTGAAGCTGTTTTCGGAAGGTGTCCCAAAAAACAGGAAATGTAATTCTTTGAAATAAAAAGAACTACATTGATTTTTTTTCTCCACAATAAATAATACCCAAAATACTACGGAAATCAACAATTTTCTGTATTTTTTATGCCTTTAATAAAAATGTAAAAAAATGACAACTAAAAAAAGTATTTAAATTTCAATATTTTTGAGGAATGACAACTAAAAGGCCTATGTTCAGAACTTCAAAATAAAATGACAAAAATGTAAAAAAAATTTAATAAAATCCAATTAAATGAGTATCCGTAAGAACAAAACCAAAATGGTAAAAAATACCGCGAACAAGCTACTTTACTAGAGAAACAAACTTTGTATAATATATATTAGATAATAAAAGGTGAAAAAAACATAAGGAGTAGTACGTATGAAAAAGAAAGTCAAGATTTTAGGAGTAGCTTTAATTATACTAGTTTTTGCTATAGCACTTTTGCTAGGTAAAGATCTTACAAGCAGAATGATTGCTAGTTTGCAAGGCGAAGATAATAAAGCAGAATACAAAGAAGTAACAGAAGAAGACTATAAAACACAAAGCGATAATGTGAAATTTGCGGCGTATTTTGTAAGTGGTGACAAACAAGTAGATGGAACCAATAACAGAATAGGCTATAGTGACACTTTGTATTTTAATCTAAAGTTATCTAGTGGAACTTTAAGAAATGCCAAAATTCAAATAAATTCTCAAAACTTCTACTTAGACACAAACTTGATGGAAGACTCTGTAATTAGCACAGATTATGTATCTGCAAATACAAAAGAAATTGCCCTAAAGGAGATAAGTGGCAATGTAGAAAAAATAATTACAGGTGCTGTAAAAAGTGGTAACTATGAATTCCCAACATCAAAAGCAGAAGCAATAGGAGAAGATATATCAAACTATAGTAAAGAAAATACTATAGTTTTTAGTGCTGACTATATTGACGAAAGTAATAATACGACTACTATAACAAAAGAAATACCTATAACAGTAGATTGGTATGGAAGTATAAATATAGAAATACCAAACCAAGTTTATGGAAATGATAACCTAAACCAAAAATATAACATAAGCAATTATCTAGATGAAACAAATGGAGAAATGACATTAGAATTTAAAGTAGCAGTACAAGAAACAACAAATGAAGTGTTAATAAAAAAATCATATGTTGAAGGAATAGTTCCACTTGTAAATAATATTGCTCCAACAAATGTTGTAGTAGAAGGAGAAAATGTAAATTATACATATGACCCAAATACACAAAAATTTACTGCAAGCCGTGAGGCTGTTCTTTCAGGCAACACAATAAATGAAGAAGCATATAGTGGAGTATATGCTCAAAACGAAATTCAATACAGATATAACGAATACACTGTAAAAGCTACATACCCAATAGATGCGTATTTAGTAGATGATGACGAATATATAGACATATCAGTACCAGTTTCAGG
>CALXJR010000054.1 GCA_944388675.1 uncultured Clostridia bacterium | reverse complement strand
TATGCACATGTTGACTGCCCAGGACACGCAGACTACGTAAAGAACATGATTACAGGTGCTGCTCAAATGGATGGTGCAATATTAGTTGTTTCTGCAGCTGATGGTGTTATGCCTCAAACAAGAGAGCATATATTACTTGCAAGACAAGTTGGAGTTAAATATATCGTTGTATACTTAAATAAATGCGATATGGTTGATGATCCAGAATTATTAGAATTAGTTGAAATGGAAGTTAGAGACCTATTAACAGAATATGGTTTCCCAGGAGACGAAGTTCCAGTTATAAAAGGATCTTCATTAAAAGTACTAGAAAGTACATCAACAGATCCAAATGCACCTGAATATCAATGCATGAAAGAATTATTAGATGCAGTTGATAGCTATATCCCTACACCAGAAAGACCAATTGATCAACCATTCTTAATGCCAATTGAGGATGTTATGACAATAACAGGACGTGGAACAGTTGTTACAGGAAGAGTTGAAAGAGGAGAAGTTAAATTACAAGACGAAGTTGAAATCGTTGGAATTAAACCATCTGCTAAAACAGTTGTAACAGGTGTTGAAATGTTCAGAAAATTATTAGACCAAGCTGAAGCTGGTGATAACATCGGTGTATTATTAAGAGGTGTTCAAAGAACAGACGTTGAAAGAGGTCAAGTTCTATGTAAACCAGGAACAATACATCCACATACAAAATTCACAGCACAAGTATACGTTTTAAAGAAAGAAGAAGGTGGACGTCATACTCCATTCTTTAATGGATACAGACCACAATTCTATTTCAGAACAACAGACGTTACAGGTACAATTGAATTAGATGCTGGAAAAGAAATGGTTATGCCAGGAGATAATGTAAGCATGACAATCGAATTAATCACACCAATAGCTATTGAAAAAGGACTAAGATTCGCTATCCGTGAAGGTGGTAGAACAGTAGGTTCAGGCGTTGTTGCTGATATAATCGAATAATTTATATAGTAATAGCAAGGGTTACAGAGATTTGTAGCACCTTGCTATTTTGTTCTTTAACACATGTTTAACGCATCTTTTATAAAAAGACATCTATTTTTTTAATTATCTACTATTTATCTACTTAATTTTAAATTATTAGTAAAAAATTGTTTTTTTCTGTAATAATTAGTCACACGATTTAAAATTTATTTAATAAACATATATTGACTTTTATAAAAATAGTGGTATTATAAAAAATAGTAAATGTTTTGATTTTATGTTAATTCTATGATATAATAAACTTATATATGTTGAATAACAAATAAAATCATGGAGAATATGATAATATAGGAGTGATTATACTATGGCAACTAAAAGTTTTTTGAAAAATATATCAATCAAAAATAGAAAATCTGCTAATTCATTCATATCAGCTTTAGAAAATGCTGAAAAAAAAGGTAAGAAATGTGTTATAGTAAATTCAAAAGTGAAAGAAATAAAAGATGAAAAGACAATTAAAGAAATGTTTGGTGATTAGTAGGAATGTCATTTAATATAATAAATTTAGAAGATATTTATATAGTAAAAGGAGAAAAGGACACTCAAAATCTATTAAAAGATTTTGAGTGCCCTTTAAACAATGATGTAGAATATTTTATAAAAAATAAAGCAATAGAATTTAGTAAACAAGGAATTGCAAAAACATATATTGTTTCTACTTCATATAAAAATAAACAAGTAATTGTTGGCTATTTTGCTCTTACTAATAAGATTACAGAAATTAAAAAGAATATCTTAAGTTATAAAATGAGAAAAAGGATATCGAGATTTTCTATTAATGATGAATTAAACAAAAGTTATAGTGTTTCTTTACCATTAATTGGACAACTTGGTAAAAATTTTTGTAATGGATATAATAAATTAATTAGTGGAGATATTTTATTAAAATTTGCATGTGATAAAGTTAGAGATGTACAAAAAATAGTGGGTGGCAAATTTGTAATGTTAGAATGTGAAGATAAAATAAAATTAAAAGAATTTTATGAAAGTAACGGTTTTGTTTGTTTTGGAAAAAGAAATTTAGAAAAAGATGAACGTGAAAAAAATTGTGGAGAATATTTATTACAGATGTTATGCTACTTAAATAATAAAATTTAAAAAAATATATAAATTTTCTTAAAGTAAACTAAAATAATCAGTGAATTGTAACTAAATTTTATAATTTTGAAGCCTTTTAATTGACTTTATAACTATTTAAGTATATACTTTATAACATAAATACTAAAGATAGCAAATTATTATACAAAACAAGGAGCAGATATGAAAAATAAAAATATCACAAAATATGTAGTAGCAAGCATAATAATGCTATTATTAATAGTATTATCAAATGAAGTACAGGCAGCAACAGCAACTGTTACAGCAGATACTCTAAACTTAAGAAGTGGGGCTTCAACAGATTCTTCAATTGTTAAATTATTAAATGAGGGTGACGAGCTAGAGGTTTTATCTGATGAAGGAGATTGGATAAGAGTTAATTCAGATGGAGCAGAAGGATATGTAAGTAAAGAATATGTAGAAATGAATGATGAGTCTGAAACAACAACTTCTGAAACTCCAACAACAGAAAATCCAACAACTCCAGAAACACCTAAAGAGGAAAATCCTCAAACAGGAAGCACTACTGGGACTACAACAGCTGTAACGAGTGCAAAATTAAATAAAGATTCACAAATAAGAATTTTACCATTAATTAATTCAAATATTTTAGAAAACATTGCACAAGGAGCTGAAGTTAAAGTTATAACTTCAACGAACAAATGGACATTTATAGAAACAGATACTATTTCTGGTTGGTTACTAAATACAGATTTAGGAGAACAAACAACATCAAATAATACAGAAACACCATCTACGGAGCCAGAAACAAATAGTAATGACGAAAAATCTAATACAGAAACAAATACAAACAATAATGATACTATTTATGATGAAAGTGTAACAAAATATGTAAGTGGCTCATCTGTATATGTGAGAGCTGAACCTTCTACAGATTCAGATATTGTTGTATCGTTAATAAGAAATACAGATGTAACAGTAGTAGGAGAAAATGGAAACTGGTATAAAATCAAATATAGAGATTATGAAGGATATATATCTAAAGACTTTGTATCAGATGAAAGAATAGAGCAAACTAATAGACATAGCTCAATGCCGGAAACAGCAACTATGGCAGAAACAGTAACCTTGCAAGAAAATGCAGAACAGACATCAGCAGAGTTAGCAACCAATTCAAGTTTAGGACAAGAAATTGTAGATTATGCAAAACAATATTTAGGCTGTCCTTATGTATATGGTGGAGCTGGAAGTTCATCATTTGACTGCTCAGGTTTTACAATGTATGTATACAAACATTTTGGCTATTCACTAAGCCATTCTGCAAGAGCACAATCTAAAATGGGTACATATGTAGAAAAGGAAAATTTACAACCAGGAGATTTAGTATTTTTCTTAGATTATGAAACAATGGACGACATAGGACATTGTGGAATATATATAGGAAATGGAGATTTTATACATGCTTCATCAGGAACAGGATATTGCGTAAAAATTTCAACACTTCTTTCTGGAAGTTATGATAAAAGGTATGCAACAGCAAGAAGATTAATTTAAGTAAAACAATAGGGGCAATTTAAAAGGAGGAAAATTTGAAAAGACCGCTTTTAATTATTGCTCTTTCGTATTTAATAGGAATAATTATAGAGGTATACTTACAAATAAGTATACCTTTTATTCTTATTCTTATAATTATTACAATAGCATGCTTTATTATTCTAAAAAATAAAAAGTTTTTCAATATTTTATGTATAATAATAATTACAATTATTATTTCAGTAACAAGAGTATCATATCTAGAGAATAAATATAACACATTATATAAGAATAATATTGATAAAGAAGTTAAAGTCATTGGAATAATTACAAGTAGTATAAAAGAAACAGAATATAGATACCAAGTTACAGTGAAAGTTTTAAATATAAATGGAAATAAAAAATATAAAAATACAAAAATAAATGTAAGTCTAAAAAAATCAGAAAATTTTAATTTAAATAAATTAAAATATGGAAATAAAATTTCTTTTGAAGGAATTTTTACAGAGGGAGAAACACAAAGAAATTATAAAGGCTTTAATTATAAAGAATATTTACGTAGCCAAGAAATATATGGAATTGTAGATATAGAAAATATAAATTCAATAAATATATTAGGAAAAAATAAAATTAACATACTATCAAGTTTTGTAAATGGATTATCAGAAAAAATTAAGGAAAATCTAAAACAATTACTTCCAGAAAAAACATCAGGATTAATGATTGGAATTTTAATAGGAGATGTAACAAATATTTCTTACGATATAACTCAAAATTTTAAAGATTGCAATTTATCCCATATGTTGGCAGTATCAGGCTCACACATTTCATATATTATGATAGGACTAAACCTAATTTTAAACAAAAAAATATTTGGTATAAAAAATTGTAAAGTAATAACAATAGGAGTTATAATCATATTTATGATGCTTACCAATATGACTCCTTCTGTTGTTAGAGCTGGTATTTGCTCTATTATATTTGTAACATCATCTATAATATATAGAAAACAAGACACCTTTACAAGTATCGCAGTAGCACTTTTGTATACATTAATAGAAAACCCATTTAGCATTTACAACATAGGAATGCAATTGTCATATGCAGGGACAATTAGTATAATACTATTTTATCAAACAATACAAAAACGACTATTAAAAAAGAATAACAATACAATAATTAATAAAATAAAAAATTATATTATAGATAGCATATTATTAACTTTAAGTGCAAACATTTTAATCATTCCACTTACAATCTATAATTTTAATACAATATCGCTAAATTTTGTTCTATCTAATTTATTAGCAGGCCCAGTAATGGCAATTACTACGATTTTAGGTCTATTTATTTCAATTATATCAATACTTTGCTATCCTCTTGCAAGAATATTGATAATTCCACTTAATTTACTTTTAGAAATATTACTTTTAATAACTGAAAAAGTATCTAAAATTCCATTCTCAAATATAACGGTAATAACTCCACATATTTTAGTTATAATTTTAATGTATTTTATAATATTTACAATCTACTTTTTATATCAACATAAAGAAAAAAGAAATAAAAAAATAAAATATATCATATGCTTATGTATAATAATAATTTTATTAGATTTTATAGGAATTAATTTTAACAAAAATGAATTAAACATATATTTTATAGATGTAGGACAAGGAGATAGTACCTTAATATGTACACCATCAGGCAAAAAAATATTAATAGATGGAGGTGGCAGTAGAGATTCAAGCTATGATGTGGGAGAAAAGACTTTACTTCCATATTTATTAGATAGAAGAATAAATAAATTAGATTATGTTATGATTTCACATTTTGATGCAGATCATGCTCAAGGACTAGAAGCAATATTAGAAAAAATAAAAGTAAAAAAAGTAGTAGTGTCAAAACAAGCAAGTCCTTCTTCACAATATGAAAAAATTATTGATATTTGTAACAAGAAAAAAATTAAGGTAATTGTAGTGAAAAGAGGAGATAAAATATTACTAGACAAGTATTGTTATTTCGATATTTTACATCCAGGAGATAAAATGTTAGATGATGGTAAAGGAGGCTTAAATGCCAATGCGATTGTTGCAAAATTAAACTATAAGTTAGAGAATAATAGATATTTTTCTATATTATTTACTGGAGACATTGAAACAGATGCAGAAAATGAACTTGTAAAGGAGTTTGGAAATAAATTAAAATCTAATATTTTAAAAGTTGGACATCATGGGTCAAAAACTTCAAGTACAGCAAGTTTTTTAGAAGAAGTAAAACCAGAAATTGCATTAATAGGTGTAGGAAAAAATAATACTTTTGGACACCCGAATAAAGGAGTTTTAGATAGAATATCTAAATTACGGTACAAAAATATATAGAACTGATTTAAATGGGGAGATAACAATAACCATAAATAAGAAAGGGATGTTTTGGGTGACGTTTTCAAAAAACACCAAATAGATGTTTTTGGGGACAGGTTAGTAAAAAGTTGATATATTTTGAAAATTTTGAGGTCTCACGCAGCAATTTAGAGCGAAGCAAAAACAAAAAATTGATAAAATTTGGAAAAATATATCAACTTTTTAATGTAATCTATTTTTCATCCCAAAAAGGAATGTCCAAATTCGGTGATTGTGAATTTAATGTGAAATTAACTATGTAGTTACTCTAGTTTGTTGACTATTTTGACATTTTATTGTATTATATACTTATTATAGATAAAAAAGATTGGAGATAATTTTAATATATGTTATGTTCAGATTGTAAAAAGAATACAGCAGTAATATTTATAAATAAAAAAGGTCCTGACAATAAAACAGAAGTAGAAGGACTATGCTATGAGTGTGCTAAAAAAAGAGGAATAAATCCTATAGATGTGATGGCTAAACAGTCAAATCTTTCTGATAAAGATATACAGGATATTACAAATAAACTTGATGAAATGTTTAAAAATTTATCTGTTAATATGGATGATATAGATGAAGAGCAACTTTCAGAAATGATAAATCAAGAAAATTTAGATAATGACGATGGACAGGGTGGAGGTAATTCTTTAGGTTCAATATTCTCAGGAATATTTGGCATTAATTCAAATAATAATGATGATTCATCTAAATTTTCTAACAGTACTCAAAAGGTAAAAGAAAAAACAAAAGTGAATAAGAAAAGAAGAACTTTAGATACATATGGAACCAACTTAACAGATAAAGCAAGAAATAATCAGTTAGATAGAGTAATAGGTAGAGAAAAAGAAATTCAAAGAATGATTCAAATATTGAATAGACGTTCAAAAAATAATCCTTGTTTAATAGGCGAACCAGGTGTTGGTAAAACTGCAATTGCACAAGGTTTAGCTATAAAGATTGCTAAAGGTGAAGTTCCTGCAAAATTATTAAATAAAGAAGTTTATTTATTAGATATGACTGCGATTATAGCTGGAACTCAATTTAGAGGTCAGTTTGAAGCAAGAATGAAAGGTATAATAAATGAATGTAAAGAGGCAGGAAATATTATATTAGTAATTGATGAAATACACAATATAATTGGTGCAGGTGAAGCAGACCATTCTATGAATGCAGCAAATATTTTAAAGCCTTCTTTAACTAATGGAGAAATTCAATTAATAGGAACAACAACTTTAAAAGAATATAGAAAGTACATAGAAAAAGATACTGCATTAGAAAGAAGGTTCCAACCAATAATTGTTGAAGAACCAAGTATAGATGACACTATTGAAATTTTAAAAGGTATAAAACAATATTATGAAGATTATCATCATGTAGTAATATCTAATGACATTATAAATAAAACAGTAAATATGTCTGAAAAATATATTCATGATAGATTTTTACCAGATAAAGCAATAGATATTCTAGATGAAGCTTGTTCAAAAATTAATTTAAATGATAAGGATTTATATGATTTAGAAGTATTAAATCAGAAATTACAAGCAGTACAAGCTAAGAAGGAAGAAGCGGCACAAGCTGATTCTACAGAAGATTATCAAAAAGCTGCAGAGTTAAAAACACAAGAATGTTCTCTATTAGAACAGATAGATGATTTAAAGAAAAGAATGAAGCCAAAAGAGCTTACTGTTCAAGATATTGCAAATGTTATAGAGAGCTGGACAAAGATTCCAGTAAATAAAATAACAGAGGAAGAAACAAAAAAATTATTAAACTTAGAGAATAACTTGCATAAGAGAATAATAGGACAAAACGAGGCAGTAGAGGCAGTAGCTAGGGCAATTAGAAGAAATAGAGCAGGATTAAAGAGTACTAAAAGACCACCATCATTCATATTTGTTGGTCCAACAGGTGTTGGAAAAACAGAACTTGCAAAAGCTTTAGCATATGAAATGTTTGGAAATGAAAAATCTATAATTCGTTTTGATATGTCTGAGTATATGGAAAGTAACTCTACAGCAAAATTAATAGGAGCTCCTCCAGGATACATTGGATATGATGACGCGGGACAATTAACTGAAAGAGTAAAAAGAAATCCATATTCAATTATATTATTTGACGAAATAGAAAAAGCTCATCAAGACGTATTTAATATTTTATTACAAGTATTAGATGATGGAAGATTAACTGATGCTCAAGGTAATACTGTAAGCTTTGAAAATACTATTATAATCATGACTTCAAATGCAGGTTCTAATTTAAATACAAATTCTATAGGATTTGGAAGTAGTTCTGAAGCATCTAAAACAAAAATGTTAGAAGCTTTAAAAGATTTATTTAGACCAGAGTTTTTAAATAGAGTAGACGAAATTGTTGCATTTGATCCATTAACAAATGAACAATTAATGCAAATAGTAGATTTAATGATTTCAGATACACAAAAAGTACTAAATGATAAAAATATAGGATTAATATTAACTCAAGAGGCAAAACAATATATACTAGATAAAGGAACAGATTTAAAATATGGAGCAAGACCTTTAAGAAGAGCAATTCAAAGATATGTAGAAGATGAGTTATCAGATATGATATTAAGATCTCAATTATTAAATGGACAAAAAGTTTTAGTAGATTTTGATAAAGAAAACAATAAACTTGTATTTAATGTACAGTAAAATAAGTAAATTAAAAATATGGGGGAAATAGAAGTGTTTAAACATGTACCAAATATACTAACAATGTGCAGATTTGTTTTAATACCATTTATAGTAGTATCAATATTCCAAAAAAATTATATTGCAGCATTCATATTTTTAACAATATCAGGACTAACTGATGTATTAGATGGAACAATTGCAAGGAAATTTAATTTTATTACAAACTTTGGAAAATTAATTGATCCACTTGCAGATAAAGCAACTCAAATTTGTACACTTATAGCACTTGCATATACAAATATAATTCCTTATTGGATGCTTATTGTTGTTTTTGTAAAAGAAGCAGTAATGATAGCAGGAGCTTCATTTCTATATGGCAAACAACTAGTTGTATCTAGTAGATGGTATGGAAAACTTGCAACAGTAATATTCTATGTTGCAATAGTTGCCTCTCTTGCTGTAAATTACTTTAATATTTCAGTACATTTTGATATGTATATTTACTATGTAGCATTAATATTAACAATTTTTGCTCTAATAATGTACTTTAGAGAATTTTACAAAAAAGGGTATATGAATAAAGAAGAATTAAGTACAAAAAATAAAGAAATAATAGGAAAATAAAAAATAAAATAATTCGCCCAATTGGGATATTCCTTTTTGTGCGAATTATTTTAATATCATAAAAACAAAAAAGTTGATATATTTTGAAAATTCTGAGGTTTTGTGTAGCAATTTGAAGCAAAGAGACAGCAAAGAACCGATAAAATTAAAAAAAATATATCAACTTTTTGCTAACCTGTCCCCAAAAACATCTAAAAGGTGTCAAAGTGAAACGTCCCCAAAAACATCTAATGGGTGTTTTTTGAAAACGTCCCCAAAAACACCTAAAAGGGAGAATTATTCAAAATTTTCAATATAAGAATTTAACTCTTCGTTACCATATAAAACAACCCCATTTTCTAATTCATTCATATCTTCAATAGACAAATATTTAACGGCTATATTTGTTGTTTCTTTTAATTCTACAGAGTTATCATCATTTAGGATATAAACTGTAATAAATCCATTAGTTGTTTTTACTAAATAATGTTCACCACAACTTCCTTCAAATTCCTTGTATAATTCAATATTAGAGCTTGTAAATTTATTTATTTGCCAATCTTTATATACTTTTTGTAATTCATCTTCTGTAAGATTTACTAAATTGTCTGTAATATGAATTTTTTCTTTAGTCATATGCCCACATTTTTTATAATATTTGTAAAAAGTAATGTAAGCATTTGGAGAAATTTTTGGCTCATTATAATTTGTATTAATAGAATTTAAAGAAATATCGTTACATTCTGTTAAAGTATTATTAATATTATTTGTTACATTTTCAAAAGAAAG
>CALXJR010000053.1 GCA_944388675.1 uncultured Clostridia bacterium | reverse complement strand
CCAAAAGCACAAGAAAAAAACTGTGCTCTTTCTAAAATTTTTTAGAATTTACACAGTTATATTTTAACACCCGACTTCCAAGCTCGAGATATGACACTTTGCCCAAATAACAGTGAAGAACCTAAAACCAGCGATATGCTGTAAGAATACTGAGAAGTTTGCACTATCGAAGCGTACAACTTCTGAACAAAACAATAGAGCCCGGCAATGCCGGGCCAAAATTTAAAATAAAGTAATTATGGAAGTTAAATAATAAATATAAAATAAGCAAAAGAGAAATTTAAGGAGAAAAAATATATGAAAATGGTAGAAAAAATGGAAGAACTACAAAAAGAAAATTCTGGAACAATAATATTAGTAAAAAACGGAATATTTTTTGTAGCAATTGGAAAAGATGCACTTACATTGCATAATGAGCTAGGTTTGAAATTAACATGTATGAGGTCAGAACTTTGCAAGGTGGGATTTTTAGTAAAAAATGCAGAAGAATATATAAAAAAATTAGAAAATATAGGGTATTCATTTAAATTATATATAAAAAACGGAAAAAATGAATTAGAAGAAATCTACAGTTATACAGGAAAAAATACTACTGAGATTAAAGAATGTATAGATTGCACAAAATGTGAAAATAAAAAAGACAGCGAAAAAGAAATTTTAGCAAGAATAAAAGAATTAGGAAAAACAAAATAGAACAAAAAATATTAATTTATAACCTGAACTTCATAATATAAATGAGGTTCAGGTTTATTTTAATAGCAATTTATAATTTAAATTTTATAATGAAAGTAAGATTTTAGTTCAAAATAATAAATAACCATAAATAAATAATAGGATAATCAAAGAAAAAGTTTGAAAAATATGGAAAATAATTACGTTTTTGTTACAAATAAATTATTTTATTGAAAGCAAAAAATAATTATGCTAGTATGATATTAAAACAAATGTCGAAAAGAGTGATAACATTGGAAAAATTATCAAATAAAAAAGAAAATGAATTAAAATTAATACCAAAAGCAGAAAAATATGTAGAATATATGCTAAGTATAATATTTAAAATTCCAAGAACAGAGAAATTTAGTATAGGAACAGAATATAAGACCTCTATGTACCAAATGCTAGAAAATATAATTTATTTGAATAAAATAGAAACTCATAGATTAGAAATACTAAATAAAATAGATGCAGAACTAAGTATACAAAGAATATATTTAAGAATTATGTTTAAAAATGCGTGGATAGACAGGAAAAAGTTTGATTACTCAATTAATCTAATTTATGAAATAGGAAAAATTGTGGGAGGGCTTACAAAAAGCTATGGCAAGAACAATAAGGAATGAATTTGATAAATATTTAACATATGATAACCTTATGAAAGCTCATTTGCTTTCTAGAAAAGGTAAAAACTACAAAAAAGAAGTTATTTTATTTAATTTAAAACAAGAAGAATATATAAAATGGTTATATGAAGAATTAAAAAATGGAACATATAAGCATGGAGGATATAGATTATTCTATATTACATACCCAAAACCTAGAAAAATAGAAGCTTCCAGGTATATTGATAGAATTGTTCATAGATGGATTGTTGACAGTTTTTTAAATAGATATTTTGTAAATCAATTTATTAGTACATCATATGCATGTATAAAAAATAGAGGGATGCACAAAGCATCTATGGATGTACAAAAAGCAATGAAACATTGTAATATAATATGGAAAGACTATTATATTTTAAAAATGGATGTAAGGAAATATTTTCAAAACATAAACAAGAATGTATTGATGGAAATATTAAAAAGAAAAGTAAAAGAAGAAAAGCTAGAAAAACTTTTAGAAAAAATAGTATACTCAAATGCTGGAACAAAAGGACTTCCAATAGGAAACTATACATCACAAATATTTGCAAATATATATTTAAATGAAGTGGATCAATATATAAAACAAACATTAAAAGTAAAGTATTACTTTAGATATATGGATGATTCTGTATTATTTGTGCAAACAAAAAATGAAGCAAGAGAATTATTAAGAAAAATAAGAATTTTTTTAAAAGAAAAATTAGATTTAGAATTAAATGATAAGACTCAAATATTTAAAAGT
Source organism: uncultured Clostridia bacterium (assembly GCA_944388675.1). Lineage (GTDB taxonomy): Bacteria > Bacillota > Clostridia > TANB77 > CAG-508 > CAG-245. Next base: position 8,085 of record CALXJR010000053.1, on the reverse strand, counting down.
AGTCAAGGAATAAACTTTTGTGGTTATAAGATAAATGCTTATAGAATAAAACTACGAAATAGAGGAAAAAAAGCATTAAAGAAAAAAATAAAAATTTTACAGATAGAAGTAAAAAAGGGGAATCTTACTTGTAAAGAAGCTGGAAAATACATATGTGGACATTTAGGATATATGAAATATGCAAATACAAGAAATTTAGAAGAAAAACTTTTCTATATGGAATAAAAATTACAATTACATTACAAATCATAAAAAGACTTGAAAGAAAAAATAAATATGATATTATGAAAGTAATACATTCAAAATCGAAGTAATGTATTAGGGATAAACCAAAAGGCCAACTCAACCAACCGCAGGGTTTAGCGTGGGGGCTAAGCTAGCGAGGTTGCAGGGCTGCACTCTAATACTATTCCAGATGGCTATTTTTACGGAAGTAGTCCCGTGATTTATTAGATATTAAAGAGGTTTATTCCTTCCTATAACGGGTAAATATAATTTATTTAAAATGCATACCGGTAGGATATTTCGACAGTATGTATTTTAAGAAATTTATATTCTAAAAAATCTTTTAACAATGAAAATATATTAGAATATAAAGAAAAAAGTAAGATTTTCTTAACTAATTTTATAGGGAGAATCTTACTTTTCTATAATTTATATTATAAATATTTAATTTTGTTAAAACAAAAAAATAAATATGCTAATATAAAATTAGAAGAATTTAAATTAACGGAGGAAATATTAAGAAGAAGGAGAAATATATATTACAGAAGATGAATGAATGTTTTTTATGTGTTAAAAGAACTAGCAATGTAGAATATAAATTCATAATAAATAGAAAAGAAAAAGCAATTGCAATATTTCATGCAATATTGCCCAATAATGCTAAGATAATATTATACGCATATGATGAGCTAGCAGACTTTTTATATCAAAAAAAGCCTACACAAATATTTATAAGAGGTGAGCTTAGAGAAAACATAAAAATTGAAATTTTAGAAATGTATTGTATGTAATAAATTAATTATGAAAGAAAATTATTGAAAAAAAAATTAGGTAAAAATTACTAGTAAACACTACGGACTTGTAGTGTTTACTAGATTTTTTTTACTATCTTTAAAAGCATTATGTAAATAACATAAAAACAGCAACTCCATAGGAATAGGCACTTTCAAAAAATCTACAATAAAAAACAAAAACTTTCAAAAAACAAGTTTAGAATACAAAAATTTAAGAAAAATTTAACAAAACTTCTATAATTGAGTTTCCGTAATAGTATTAAAGAAATACTAAAAAATACCAGCTTTAAGCTACTTTACGCCATTTAAATATATTTATATAATAAAAATAGCATTGTAAAAATGATTATATAGATTTGAGTCTGGCGTAGATAAAAGGGGATGTTTGATAAAGAATGTCAAACTTTTTCGTAAAAAGTCAGCAAAAGAAAAAATTTATTATTTCCAAATAGGAGGCAATTATGTCAGGAGGAAAACATATGAACGAAAAGAATTTAGCTGGTAAACAAAAAAAGGCAATAACTATAACAGCTATAGTAGTAGCATTGCTAACAGTTGCACTCACAACTGTAAGTGTTTTATTAGACACACAAAATAACAAAATAGGAGAAATTCAAGATCCAGAAATCGCAAGAACAATGGAATATGAACAAGTACAAGAAGGAGACGAAAAAGTTCCTGGTACAGACTATGTTCAATTTGATGCATTCTTCCTTCGTGATTTAGATGGAGATGGTTATGCAGAAAGAGTACGTGGAACATGTAGAGAGCTTGGAAAAACAGATACTCTTTATATGGATATAAATGTTCTAACAAATGGTAGATTAGAAAATGGAAAAATAACCATCAATGGAACTAACATGAATTTGCAAACCGCATTAGTCGAGGATGCAGTTTTAAAACAAAACTACATATCTGATAATACAACACAAATTGAATTTAAAACCATAAATAATGGTACAGAAAAATTGTTTTCAGGTACAGTAGCAGCTATAAATTTTGGAAATGATACAAATAAATATAGTGCAGTTAATAGTATTACTTTAACTGGTACTCATGTAGCAGATGATGGAGAAAGAACAGAAATAACTAAAACAGTTAATTTTAATGTAGATTGGTATGGAAATGTCCAAGCACAAATCTACTCTTATTCAGGTACACAAAATATAGAAACAATAGCAGACTCAAATCAAGAAAATATAAATTTAACATTTAGTGTTACAACACGTGAAACAATACAAGACCTAATACTAAAAAGTGCAGTAGTAGAAGGAACAATACCAGAACTAAATGGATATAAACCAACTAGTGTAACAGCTACATCAAATGATGTTACACTTGATTATGATGCAGAAACTGGACATTTTACTGCTTCTAGAAATGCAGAAGTAAATGAAGCAGGAATTGTAACAAAAACAGTTTCAAACTACAACACATTCAGCTTCAAAGTAACTTATCCATACGAAGCATATGAAAGTATGGAAGAAGAAATGATAAGCTTAAAAATTCCATTTGAAATATATTATGAAGGATTTAACAATCCAAATGATGAGTTTGAAAATCCAATTAGATCAAATGTAGTAAAAAGAACAATAACATATATATGGGAAAAACCAAGACCAGTAATTTCAAATGCAGAATTTGAAGTTGAAATAGGAACATATAGAACATATGATTATAAATATGTTATGTCAAAACAAGAACCATTAAAATTATATAATGGAACAGCAGAAGAAACAGAAGATTTATATACAGTAAGATGGTATGCATATACAGGAAACCAACAAGAATTTACTTCATTACAAATGAAAGAAAATGCTGATCCATATACAGATAGATTTAACAACTCAACAGATAATATCTATTATAATATGTCAGATTATACAAACAATGTTGGAATATATTTCTCAAATGCTTCTAATATATTAGGACAAGATGGATGGATTAAAGTAATAAATGATGAAACAGGGGAAGAAATACATACATTTACATCAGAAGATTGGGGTAGCTATAACAGCTCATCACCATATATGTATGAAACACCTGTAAAACATATAAGAATAGAAACAAGTGCACCAAACCAAAGCAGTAGCTTATATGTTTACAATATAAAAGAAATAGACGACCAAGTTTTAACAACAACAATTTCAAGAGAAGATTTTAATAAAATAAACAGAGTATATACATATTTAACAGGAAATGCAATATTAGCAGATGGCTCAGACTATACACACGTCAATGATGATACGGCATATGCAATATATGAAGAACCAATATCTGTTGCAACAATAACTATAGATAGAGACATAATAGGAACACAAAATATAGAAAAAGATATAAACTTAACAATTGCAACAAGAAGTGACTATTACAATATGAAAGGCTGGATAAATGGTAGATTCTTAGTAGAATTACCAGCAGAGATATTAGATTTACAAATAAATAATGTTACTTCATCAAATCCATCTGTAAAAATATTAGCTTATGAAGTATTAGACATTGATGGAAAGAAATTTATTAAAGTAGAAACAGAAAACGAAAATGAAGCTACATATAATATAACAATCAACACAGATATAACAGCAGACCCAAGATCTGTAACAAAAGATACACAACTAAAATTATATGGTTATAATGAAAATGTAGATAATTATTATACTACATCAGCCGATATATATGATGTTGATGGAGATGAAAATACTACAGAACTTGTAAACTATGATACAGACAATTTAAAAGTACAAGCACCAAGCTCACTTTTAACAAACCAACAAGCAACAAATTATAATGAAGCAGGAGAAACAGCAGTTGCTCCACAAATTGCAACAATAGATAAAACAGAAGCAGATACAGCAACAATAAATGTAAGTATAGCAAATAACTACATACCAAGTGTTAGTGAAATTCAAATACTTGGAAAAATACCATTTGAAGGAAACTCATTTACACTAAATGGTGCAGATTTAGGTTCAATGTTTACAACACAAATGTTAGATGGAGGAATAACAGTACCAGCAGAACTACAAAGTACTGCTACAGTATATTATTCAGAAAATGAAGATCCAACAAATGATATAAATGAACCAAGTAATGGATGGACAACAAATCCAACAGACTTTTCTAAAGTAAAAACATATTTAATAGATTTAGGAAGCTATGTATTAAATCTAGGAGAAAGCCAAACATTCACATATCAAATAAAAGTACCTTCAACAGTACAATATAATGATGTATCTTATAGTGCCCATGCAGTATATTTCTGCTTAGACACAGACCAAGGTAAATATAAAACTCAAACAGAAACAACAAAATTAGGATTTAGAATTGAAAGAAAATATAGCTTAGTATTAAATAAAGTAAAAGAAAATACAGAAGTTCCTGTACAAGGTGCAACATTTAGTATTGAAAGTGATGATGGAGAAGAAACAAGAATAGGAACAACAAATAATTCAGGAACATTTACAATAGATAATTTATATGTAGATAAAACATATACTTTAAGTGAAATTCGTACACCAGGTTCTTATGAGCCTTTAGATGGAACAGTACAATTTAAAGTAGTAGTAGAAGATGACCAATTAGTATTACAAATACTTTCAGGTGAAGATATAATTTCATCACATTCAATAACACAAGCAACAACAGATGCAAGAGGAATAATAAACTTTAAAATAGAAAATACTCCAAAATACAAAATAAGCATTACTAAAAAAGATCAATCAGACGGAAGTACAATTTCAGGAGCAAAATTTAGATTAGAAGGAGAGGGATTAGGAACAGGTATAATTCTTACATCTAATAAACAAGGTGTGCTTACAGCAACAGGATTATTACAAGATGTAGAATATACATTAACAGAAACAGAAGTAGATGGTTACTATGTAAATGAAACACCAGTTAAATTCAAAGTACAAAACAATGGTGGAAATTTACAATTCGTGGTAACAAGCGGAAGCTTTAATAGCAATTCACAAGTTGTAACAGGTACAGGTGTATCAGGTTTAGATGCACAAGACTCAGTTACAGCAGAATTAACGAACGAAAAAATTCCTACATATGAAGTAAAACTTACAAAATATGCAAAAGAAGAAGAAACAGCATTAAGAGGAGCACAATATAAAATTACAGGTGAAGGAATTGATGAGGACGGAGAAACATATACAACAGATGACCAAGGAGTTTTAACAATTCCAGGACTATACGAATATGTAGAAGGAAAGAATATTACAGGGGTGTATACATTACAAGAGATAACACCTCCAGAGGGTTATGCCCTAGATTCAAGAGGGTTACAATTTAGAGTACAAAGAAATGAAAGTGGAGAATTAGAATTACAAGTACAAGGAGAAAACTTCTTACGTAATAGCTCAGTAGAAGGAAATACAATTAACTTAGAGTTAGATGATGAGCCTCTATTTAAAATTACAAAAGTAGATGCAGATACACAACTACCAATTCCAAATGCTAAATTTAAATTAATACAAATAGATGAAAACTACAATGAATTAGGATATGCAAAAGATATTAATGGAAATGTAGTAGGAACTTTAACAGAGGGAATAGGAGATGGAAGCATAAACTTTCCATTAACAGAAAGCTCATACCCATGGACTAAATTAGAAGATGGAACATATCAAAGTGGAATTTATAATTTGACAAATAAAACAAGTACAATGACATCTGATGAATTTACATTAGAAGAAGATGGAAGCATAAGCTTTGACTGGGCAGTATCTTCAGAAAGTCTAAGTACTGACTATGTTTATTATACAATAACAAATGTAGATACAAATGCTACAATTGGTGGAACATCTACAAAAATTGGTGGATATAATTCTAATGATACATATGAGAACTTAAATTTTAAAACTGTAACACAAGAATTAGATGCAGGAACATACAAAATAGCATTTACATATCGTAAAGATAGTTCAGTAGATCATGGCTTAGATTCAGGATTTGTTAAAAACATTCAAGTTACAGGAATGAATACAACAGTTCCAGTAGTAGAATCAGATGAAAATGGAGTAATCTCTTATGGACTTCAAACAGGATTATACAAAGCAGTAGAAATAGAAGCTCCAGTTGGATACCAATTACCAGAAAATGAAGAAGATAGAACATACTATTTCGGTATAGGAGAAAGTAAAGCACAAGAATCAACATTTGGTACATCTGTAATGAACTCAGTTGCAGATGAAGGATGGAGCAAAATAGAATCAGTTGCAAATACTATGGATAATGGTTATGTTGTAGCAGGATTCTTTACACAAAGTGCTGACTTAAATGCAGATGGAACAGCAGACTTAACAGCTGATTCAACAGATTATTCTGGATTTATTGCAAAATATAATGAAAACGGAAGTCTAGAATTTGCAAAACCAGCATATTCAGTAAATAATGAAGTAAAATTATTAGATGTAGTTCAAACAAATGATGGAGGATACGTTGCAGTAGGTAGTTACTTAGGAGAAAGTCTATATGTAGGAGACATTAGCGCAGGATTAACAAATACAAGCAATACTACAAAAGCATTAGTAATTAAGTTTGGTGCAAGTGGAGACTACCAGTGGAGTAAAGAAGTTGCAACAGACGGTGAAAATCTAAGAGCAACAGCAGTAGCTCAAGATATAAGTGGAAATGTAGTAGTAGGTGTTACAACAGAAGGAAACGCAAGAGTAATTACATACTCAAATGTAGATGGTTCTGATTTAGGAGAGGCATCAATACCTGCAAATGTTAAAATAACAGACATGGATGCAACAAATAGCCAAGCTGTATATATTGTAAGCCAAAGCTTAACTACAACAACAGGTACAACAGCTGGTAGATTAGATATATATGAAAATGGAAGTATAACTTCAAGCGTAAACTTAGACTTTAATGCAAATGCAGTTTCTAGAAAAGATGATGGAAACTTATTAATAGTAGGAAATTATACAGGAACAGCACAAAGTACAGCTACAAAAGGAAATTACGATGGTGTAATTGTAGAATATGATGTAAATTCATCAGCTATAACAACTGCAAATACCAAATTTATAAGAGGAACACTTGATGATATAGTAACATCTGTAAAATCTACAACAGATGGTGGTTATATAATAGGTGGTTACACATATAGCTCAGGTGTGGACTTAAATCATGATGATACAAATGATATTACAAGCATATCAGGAAACTCTGATGGATTTGTAATTAAATATGATGCAGAAGGAACACAAGAATGGTTTAAACAAGTACAAGGAAGCGGATTAGACGAAGTAACAGATGTTACAGAAAGAGATGAAAACGAATTTATAGCAGTTGGTTACTTTAACAGTAGCTCATTAAAAGCAGATACTGCAGATAGTACAACACTTGCTTTAAGCAAATATACAGATAGCTTCATATTTAATTATGGAGAAATAATAACAGCACCAGAAGTTCCAGAATCTTCTGAAATAACTGTAGAAAATGAATTAAAAGAATTCCAAATCACTACAGATGTTGAAGAAATAGATGGAGTAAAAGGTGGTAGCATATCAGGAGAAGACTTAGCTCCATATGAAACAGTAAAATATGGAAAAGATAGCGTTAACCCAATAGTAATGACTCCAGATGAAGACTACAAAATTGTTAAAATTACAATAAATGGTGAAGAATATCAATTTACACCAGAAGATGATGGAAGTGTTACATTACCACAATTTACAGATGTAACAACAAATAAACATATAGTAGTAACATATAGTAAAACAGCATCTAGTGTATTAGTACATCATTATATAGATGGTACAGAAACACCAGTTGCTCCAGATGACCACATTGCAGGAAATGTAGGAGAAGAATATACAACAACACCACATGTAGACTTAGATGAATACGAATTAAAACAAGTAGATGGTGAATATGAAATACCAAGCAATGCAAGTGGAGTATTTGCAGAAGATGAAATAGTAGTAACATACTATTATGTAAAGAAGCAAGTGCCATTAACAGTACATCATTATATAGAAGGAACAAATGACCCAGTTCCTCTAGCAAATGGTGAAACAGCACAAGATGAAACATCAAAAGGAGAAAT
>CALXJR010000052.1 GCA_944388675.1 uncultured Clostridia bacterium | reverse complement strand
TTTTGGAGGATTTAGATTATGAATAATTTTAGAGAAGTTAATGATGATATTTTAAGAGATTGGTTAAGTTTTAGAGAAGAAATGGTTTTAGGCACACTTACTAAAGAAGATAGAAAACATTATATTTATTTTGATGAGATTGCTGAAAACATTTTAAAGAATGTTCCTAAGCAGAATCAAAAGTATGTGAAGAATCAGTTAGATAGACTTGATAAGAATTTTATGGATTATATTTGTTATTGGAATGAGAAGTATTATAGGAATGGTTTTTGTGATGGAGTTGAATTAATTATAAGATGCTTTGAAGTTTAAAAATAAACATAGAAATAGAGAAAAATGAAAATTTCATTTTTCTCTATTTTTTAATAAGTCTAATTGATATTTAAATACACTCGGATATTTTTCTAATATTTCTAATATTTCTTCTTTTGCACCTAATAACAAATCTTTAACATTGTAAACATTTGGTTTTCTCAGAATATTTTTATTTAAATAATATTCTAATTCTTTAGCAACCTCTCTATCTGAAAATCCCAATTCATAAATTTTTATTGCAACTTCAGATTTAATTCCATACTTGAGTTGTTTTACAAGTAAATCAAACCTGCCAAATATATAATTATTATTATCTATTTTATATTTTATATTATCTTGTACCGCACTTATCACTAAAGGCATCTCATAACTAATTATATTATTGCATATTTTCAAGCATTCATTTATGTCTAATTTTTTACTATTATTTTCCATTATTACTTTATATGACTTTCCATTTATCCATAGTTTAGATATTTCTTTAATTTCTTCACTATATTTCTTTAGATTTTCAAACAAATCATATAAATTATCAAATAATTCCTCTGTTTCTTTACTATTTAAAATTTTGTCTATGTTTTCATTTATATAATTTTCAATAATTTCATTATCTTTAACTCCAAATACATTCTCACTATATAAATATCTTTTTTCCGGTGTTGGAACCTTTTGTAGACAAAATCTTGCTATTATCATAAATAGTTTTATTATATTTTCTTTTTGTTCATCTTTAGATAAATAGTATCCTAATGTTTCTGTGGCAATTTTTTCAATGTTCTCTTTATTATTTTCTAGATTTTCTTTTGTTAGATAGCTCATTATAAAATTCTCTATTGGACTTAATAGACTTAGAATATTATATATTCTAATCTTTTCTTTTTCTCTTTGGATTTCTTTAAATGCCAATAGATATTCTGATAAGGCGCTTTCTATATTTCCATTATAATACTCATTTATTATGTTTAATATAATATTATCATCCATTTCCATAAGCATGCTAATATTCTCTGATTCTTGATTTGTGTTCATTATTAAATTTTTATACTGGCTCCATCTATATGCATATTTGCTATAATTTACATAGTCTTTAAGTTCATACACAAAGGGATCAGAAAATATAATTGTTCCCTCAGTATACATTCCTGGTCTACCTGCTCTACCAATTAAATTGTTAAAATCTCTTGTTTTTATTAAATTGCCTGCTTGATAAATACTACTCATAATTAAATATTTTATTGGCAAATTAACACCTTGTGCTAATGTTGAAGTACATATTAAAAAAGATATCAGTTTATGTTTCATTGCATATTCTAAAGATATTTTTATTCCATTTGAAATGTCTGCGTGATGTACAAATATCCCTTGTTTAGCCCCTGTAAAATATTCATTTTCCTCTCCGTAATTTTTACTAATTATATAGCATAATTTTTCTATTTCTCTTGCATTGCTAGATTTTTTTAAATTACTTATATCATAATTTCTTTCATTTAAATCTAATATTCTTTTAAGGATTTTACTTGCAGTTGCTTTTGTTCCGCAAAATATTATTGTTGAACCTTTAGTACATAGTTTCATTCCCAAATATATAGCAATATCACTATCTTCACCTTTCAAAGTTTTAAGGTCTACTGAAGGGAAATATTTGTCACTTCTTTCTCTAGGCTTTCTATTTAATAATGTTTTCTTAATTAATCTAGGCACATAAAATTCTGGTTGCATATTTAAAGGGTTTAAAAAATTTAAATATCCATATAAATTATTTCCAATACTTTTCCAATTTACAAAACATACACTTTTTTCTGTTGATGTAATTAGGTTATTTTTTATTGTTACACCTTCTACTCCATTTAGCCATTTATTAATTGTCGATAAATTGGATCCAACTGCTGAAATTAATACTTTTTGAGTATCATCATTAAGTAATAATTTTAAATTAGATATTAACAGTTCATAATTAATTCCTCTTTGCCATTCATCAAATATGTGTCCTTCATCAAATACTATTAGTCCTATCTCATTTATAATTTCCTTTTGTTTTTTTAGTATGTAAGTAAGTTTTTCTGGAGTAGTGATTATTACTGCTTTTACATTATTTTCAAATACAAATAAATTTTCTTCATTTAATATGTCGTTCATTTCATTTATTTTTATGCTATCATTATTTCCAAAATCCTTCATCAGGTCATTGCTGATTTCCCTACAAAGTGCTCTAAATGGTGCAACAATCACAGCAAGTTTTTTTAAAGTTTGTAAAAAATATGTAGATAATAATATTGTTAATGATTTTGTTTTCCCTGATCCTGTTGGTAATTGTATAACTGCAGACCTTCCTTTAAAAACTCCATTCTCTCCAATATTTTTTTGAGAAGGCCATAATTCTTTTATCTTATTATTTTCAATTAACTTCTTCTTAAATTCATTATTTTCTATATTGATATATTTATTTGATAATTCTATAAAAGAATTTTTAATTTTTAAATCAAATATTGTTAAAAACATATCAACAAAAAGTAATTCTGCATCTGTTCCATCTGTGTAAACTTCAGCTCTAAATTTATCTTTTTCATCACTTTCTAATACATAGTAATCTTTTAGAAATACGTACATAATATTTTTCATATTTAGCAAATATGATTGATATTTCCCTTGGTATTTTTCTTCATTACTACTATCAAATTCATCTTTTAGTAAGCTCACTACTGCATAATCTAATCCATTTACATTTAAATCTAATGTGCTTACATCTAGTTTGGAAATTAGTACTTTAGAATTTCCAATACTATTTGCCAAATAATATGCAACAGCGGAAATAATTAAGTATAAATTTCCATTCGTTATATTTATATTTCCTTTATAATAATCTTCAATAAATTTGGCAGAAAATAATAGCTCATTTCTGTTTTCTTCTAAAATTTCATCAATCTTTCCTTGTTTTCTTTGAATATTAGCTGAAACTTCTCCTATGATACCTATCGCGGTCAAAAATACCTTTTCTATTGGCTTATCAATGATTATCCTATCATTATCATCGATATCATATTCCTCCATTTTAGCATTAGAGCTAGTTAATTTTTTGTAATACTGAGAATTTTTTCCTATTAACATGTACTAGCCCTCCTATATAATTCATGTATAAAATCCATTAAATTGTCTGCATATACTATAAATAAATCTATATAATCTTTTTCGGCAGGCATATTTATTTGTTGTACTTTTTCCAAATCTAACATTTCTGTAGTATAAATTGCTGTTGCTCCATATTTGGTTTTAAATGGTCTATCTGCCCAGTTTTGAAATCTTTGTACAATTTTACTTTCATCTTCTTTATTTAATTCTATCAATCTTTGCCTCATAGCAGATAATGTAATACTCTGTCTTTCAATATCTTTATTAGAATCATTTATTGCACTTTGTAATCTATTTTCTTTTTCGTTAGAATTACTTGCTTTAGTTTTTACTTCTATAACATATAATTCATCATTTATACTTTCTTCTTGCTCCATTTTTAATCCAATTACATCTGACCCTTGTTGTGATGTATTTGGATTAATCTTGTTTGAATATTTTATTCTAGTAGGTACATAATACGAATGAATATATTGTATATAATCAGATATTAGTATTTCTCCGAAATCTCCTGCCCTTGTTGATGGACCTGGTCTAATTCTATCACTTGGAAATTTGTATGTTAATAGCCATTCTTGTTTACTCATTCCCGTACCTTCAACTAATTTGCTCAAACTTACATCATCACAATACTGCCTTCTAAAATGCTTGGCCCATTCATCTAAAATTTTTTCATCTCTACTAATATCTAATTCATATATATCTACATTTTTTCCTTCATATGTTATTATACTTTCCTTTTTAGATAATCCTTCCAAATATTTTAACATTTAAAACTCCATTTCTTCTCCTATTTATTTATAATAAATTCAATTTCTTTTTTACTAAGAGAGCTTGAATATAAAAGTTCATTATGATTTCTTAAATATTCTTCAATTTTTATTTTTATTCTTTCAGAAACCTCTCTCGGATTTATTATAAAACTTCTATATCTATTGTTTTTATCCAATTTTAATAAAACATATCTATTAAAAGTAAAGCCATTCCTTAAAAATAAATCTACAAGGATAGTTTTATTTTGACTATCTTTATTATTTATATCTTCCATTATTTCATCTTGAAGAAAATATAAATCTTCTGTTGTATTTAAAAATACAACATTTTCATTAACATCTTCTTCAAATATAAATATTTCATATTCTCTCATTTTAATCTCCTTATTTTTTACTTAAAAAATATACTATACGAACTTTCAATCTCACTTAATATTTCATCCGCTAAATCTCTTGCCTCACCTATTTTTTCAATTATTCTCATTTGAGATGGGTCTACCGTACTATGTAAATAGACATTTCTTTTATCACTATAAATTGTATATAATTTATTTAAAGAAGCTTTTTCACTTTGTGTTAAATTATTATCTAAATCTATCTCACTAGGATTGCCTTTATCCCTATAAAACATAGAAAAACTTTGTTTTTTCTTAATTTTATAATTAAATCTTTTACTTAAAACTTTCTTTAAGTATCCTTCTAAAGCTTTGAAAACACCTGTAACATGTCCTGTATAATCTTCGCTATAATCACTTTGTTCTAATAGAGTAATTGAGCCTGAAATTGATTTTAGTACAGCTTCATCTAAATATTTATAAGAATTTTTTAATATGTTTTTCATTTTATCTCTAATTTTATCAGTTGGCATATTAACATTTACTAATGCCTTATTTATATCTATTATTTCATCAATAGATATATCAGTTATTTCTGTCAAGATATTAACAATTATTCCAAAAGTGACTAATGGTTTAGCTTGAATCATTGCTTTGTTTTTATTTTCATAATATGTAAATGTTACTATATCTCCATTATATCCTTTAAATTTAATTATATTTTCATTTATTGTATAGGTTATTAAACCATAATATTCATCATCAATCTTATTTAGTAAATAGTCTACCATAATCTTGTCAAATTTAAAGACACTCTGCGTTCCTTTTATGTCTGCATTTTGAGTTTTTCTAGTTATAAAATCTATTAACTTATTCGCATAATCCGGATTTTTTGCAGGAATAATTTTTACGCTGCTTTTCTTAATCCAAATATCTATTCTACATTCTTTATTATTTATATAAAATTTACATGTCCTTTTGTTGCCTTTCAATTCAGAATAAGAATACATATTAAAACTATTATCTACTTTTTTATATGATTCAATAAGTGGTTTTATATCTTTTTCATTTATACATATTTCTGCCATTTTTATTCCCCCTAATTTTTATATTTAAAGCTCTGTTACCTTTATCTGTTTTAATCATTTTAAACTCAACTATGCTTCCTACACTTAATAAATTTGAATTTAATACATCCCTTATTTTAAAGTAAACATTGTCTTTTTGCCCCCTAACATTTATAAAACCATAATCACCATTTATTTTTAATATCTTTCCTACTACTACTTGTTCATTTTCTCCTTCTATTTGTGTAACATATTCTGTAGCAATTTTCTGTAGCAATTTCGTATCTGGCCTTTTATTTATATTTAAATTGTACTTAGAAATAGCAAATTCCAGTTCTTCCGTCATTTTCCATCCATTTCTGTTCCTATAATACCCACTTGCTTCATAGTATATTTTTGCATTTAGAATATTTCCTTTATATTCCCATAGAAGAGCAACGTCTTGTAAAAGTTTATTCATTTTTTCAAACTCAAATTTACAAGTTAATGCTTTATTGGTATATAATAAAGCATCTTCCATCTTTCCATATCTCCAACAAATTAGAGATAATTTATGATACATAAACCATTGATTTTCTTTATATGCTAATTTTTTATATTTACTTATTTCGTCTTCTACAATATCACTATCTGCTTCCATACATTTTGAAAAGTAAAGTCTGGTTTTAATCCATATATGGTTTCTATAATGGAATTGTTCTATACTATTAAATGCTTCTTCGCATACCTTGATGCATTCCTCATATCTTTGCAACTTTTCCAATGCCTTTGTTTTATATTGATAATAAAATTCTTTCTTGGATGCCATCTCCCTATCTTGTCCATCACTATCTTGAAAATTATACACTTCTTCTGATAATTCATTAGGATTAAGTGCCTCTAGCCATTTTAAAACCTCTTTATAATTAACACTTGCACTTTTAAAATATACTCTTATCACCTTAAATATAGTTAAGACATAAGGATTAAAGTACTCTTTTTCTTTTGACAATTGTACGCAATTATTTTTTATAAATTTTGCTTCCTTTAAAAATTCTTCAAAATCTGATTTTTCATTCTTCTCAAAGTCTTTAATATATACATCATATATGCACCAACATAAAAGCCTTATTATATATTTATTACTTATAACAATTTGATTTCTTGCATATTCTCTACATATTTCTATAAATTTATCTGACTTATCATTGTCTCTTAATATTTTTCCATAATCATATAGCAAATAAACATCGTCTTTATTTGAACTATTCCATAATTTTTCAAGAATTAGTTCTGCTTTTCTATTTTCTCCTTTTTCTCTATACTCTTTTGCTTTTTCTCTTGAAAAATCTACATTTTCTAGTTCTTCAGCCTCCATAAATCTCTCCCTAACATATTTTATAATTAACTCTTATTACAAGAATTGTTCTAGGTGTTATATAAATTTAAAATATTTTAAATGATAAAAAACAACAGCCATTTTATTACTTTGCATCTATTATTTATATTTTAATCATTAAATTTAACTTCTGTTCCATCATCAAAAATCTTAATTATCTTACTAAAATCTTTTGCACCTATATGAGCATAATAATTTCCACCATCAATATAACATGATTCACATTTGCATGTAACTAAATCATGAACGCTTTTGATTCAATTATCTCTCCACATATCAAACATTTAATTTTTATAATCTATTATCTCCTTTAATTTATTTTGTATTTTATCACATTTTTCAAGATTTTTCCATATATTCTTGCTCATTTCTACAAATTCTTGTATAATAAGCTTGGAGGAAATATTATGGATAATCTACCTTATATAAAAAGTTCAAAAGAATCTATAGAAAATTATGCTTTGAACTTAAGAGAAAAAACATTTAAAGATGTACTATTAGATGACCCTAATATAACAAATGAAGATAGAAGTTTATTATTTGAATATTATAATAATCCCAGGTCAAAAGGCTCTTTGGGGCAATTAATAGAAAAGCATTTCTTTTTCTATGATATAAATAGTAAATCTGAAGCCGACTTTAATGAAGCTGGAGTAGAACTAAAAGTTACTCCATATACTATAAAATCTAATGGGGAATTAAGGGCTAAAGAACGACTTGTACTTACCATTATTAATTATATGAATGACTATAAAGACGAAGATTTCTTAAAAAGCCATGTATATGAAAAATGTGCTTTAATGCTTTTAATATATTATTTATATGAACCTAATAAGGATAGATTAGATTATTTAATAAATTATGTTAAACTTTTTCAATTTCCTGAAGAAGATTTAGAAATAATAAAAAATGACTATAAAATAATTATTGATAAAATAAAAAGTGGAAAAGCAGAAGAAATATCAGAGGGTGATACAAACTATCTAGGTGCTTGTACTAAAGGTGCTAATGCAAATTCTTTAAGAGAGCAACCTTTTAGTGATAAAAAAGCAATGCAAAGAGCTTTTTGCTTAAAAAATTCTTATATGTCTTATATCCTAAATCACTATATAGTAAATAAGACTGAGAAATATGAATCTGTTATTAAGGATGCTAAGATTTTAAAAGAACAAACTTTAGAACAATATATAATTAGTAAATTACAACCTTATTACAATCAAGATATAGAATTTTTAAAATATAAATTTAATATTCCTTATCAAGTATCAAATAAATCTTTTACATATTTATTAGCAAAAGGAATGTTAGAAGTAGTAAATGAGAAAATTGAGGAATTTGAAAAAGCTAATATAAAAATAAAAGCTATTAGATTGAGACCTGATGGTATGCCAAAAGAATCAATGTCTTTTCCAACATTTAAATATACAGAAATAGTAAAAGAAGATTGGTTAGACTCTGAACTATATGAAACATTTTCAACTACTAGATATTTATTTATGATATATCAATATTTAGATGAAGATACCTTGATATTAAAAAAAGCAATGTTTTGGAATGTGCCAGAAAAAGATTTAAATACGGAAATAAAAAGAGTTTGGAAAGATACAGTTAAAAAAATCAGAAATAATGAATATGATAATTTACCAAAAATATCAGAAAGTCCTATACTTCATGTTAGACCTCATGCTAGAAATGCAAAAGATACTTACCCTACATTAGATGGAAAACAAGCAATAAAAAAATGTTTTTGGCTAAATGCTAGTTATATTAAACAACAAATAGAAGGAGAATAATTATGGCTGGATATATTTTTTCATTAGGTAAAAATAATGCACAAGAAATTTTAAAAAATTGTATATATAATGGTTACTATTCAACAAATATGAGTTCAATAACTGAAGCCTCAAGAAATTTTAAACCTTTTGAAGCTACGTTTGCTGATTACTGTAGTATGAAACCTGGTGATAATATATACTTTTTTACAGATAGAAAATTATATGGTATTGGAGAATTAATTTCTATAGGTAATAATTGTAAATTTGTTAATTATCCAACAGCATCTATTCCAATCCAAGAAAATTATAACAGAATATATAAAGAAATGATTTTAAATGATAACCCTTCAAATGTAAATAATCGTTGGATATGTATTTTCAAGCCATCGCCAGCTTTTTATTGTACACCTGTAGATATGGATGATGTTCTCTCATATAAACCAGATACATTTAAAACATTAAGAACTTTTTGGAAAAAATCATTTACCAAAATTAATGATGAAGAGAATAATTCTTTAAAAGAATTTATTTTATTACGTAATCAGAATAATCCTAACACATATGCCTATTCTGAAAACTTTCAGAATAAAAATAAAGATAAATTTCAAAATAAAAACTATTTATTATCTTATGAACCAATACTTGATTTTGCAACTACACAAGATAATAAAATAAAACACGAAATGGCTCTAGAATCAGCTATAGTTTTAGAATTGTCTAATAATGAGAATTCTGTTTTTGGTAATTGGGATTATATCTCTCATCAAGTGGAAGCATCTCCGTTTAAGCCAATTGACTATATGGATAAAATTGATGTTTTTGGTTATAGATTTTTACCAGATACTAAAATAATTTGTAAATATTTAATTATTGAAAACAAAAATGAAGAAGCAACTATAGAAGTTGCAGAACAAATAAGTAAATATGTTGATTGGGTAGTCAAAAATTATGCTTATGGAAATTATGAAATGGTTGAAGCATATATTGTTGCACCAAGCTTCTCTAATGATTTACTTGTTAATGGAAAATCTGTTGTTGAAAGAAAATATATAATTTCTAGTCATCCTGTAGAAAATAAAATGTGGAATGATTTAAACTTTGTATCTTATAATTATTTAAATCCAAAATTAATATTGAAGAAAGAAGGAATTTAATTTCCTTCTTTTTCAAATATTTCATTTAATCTTTCTCCCATTTTTTCAATTAATCCCACTACTAATGCATTTCCCATGCAAAAATACCTAAAACTCTGTGGCATTCCTGTATCTGTCCAATTATCAGGGAATCCATTTATTCTTTCCGTTTCTAATGGTGTTAATATTCTATAACATTTACTTTTTGGATCTTCTATTACATGTGTACTTCTATTTAGGCTTCCTTCACTAGTAAGCATTGTCCTAGCTGGCTTATCTAATGAATCTGGAAAAGCTATAGCTCCTTCTCTAAAATGATATTCATGTGGAGTTCCTTTTTTTCTTATTAT
>CALXJR010000051.1 GCA_944388675.1 uncultured Clostridia bacterium | reverse complement strand
AATACATTCAATAATAAATTAAGCTTCCCGACCACTTTTGGTATGTTAATATCAAAAAGTGGTCGGGAAGAAGCTTTATTTAAAAATATTCGCTATAGCGAAAAAAATATAGAAAATTACGGGAACTTTTGGGTTCCCGTAGTAATAAATTTTATTCAATTCCTAAATACTCATCATAAGTTACTTCTCTATCTACTACTTTGTCTTGTTTTATATCTATAATTCTATTTGCTACTGTTTGCATTAATTGGTGGTCATGTGATGTAAATATCATATTTCCAGGGAATTTTTTCATTCCTTCATTTAATGCTGTAATACTTTCCATATCTAAATGGTTTGTTGGCTCATCAAAAATTAAGAAGTTTGCACCAGAAAGCATCATTTTAGCAAGTACACATCTTACTTTTTCTCCTCCTGACAATACTTTTACATCTTTTAGAGCTTCTTCTCCAGAGAATAACATTCTTCCTAAAAAGCTTCTTACATATGTTTCATCAGGATCTTTAGAATATTGTCTTAACCAATCAGTTATTGATATATCTCCTTCAAATAAATAGCTATTGTCTTTTGGAAAATAACTATTAGTAATTGTTGTTCCCCATATAATTTCTCCTTCATCTGGCTCTAATTCACCAGCAATAATTTGGAATAATATAGTTTTTGCATTCTCATTATCTGCAAGTAATGCTATTTTATCATTTGGCTTAACTGTAAATGATACATTATCTAGTATTTTCTCACCATTAATTGTTTTTGAAATATTTTTTACTTGTAATATATCATTACCAGGAAGTCTGTCTGGTTTAAAATCTATATATGGATATTTTCTGTTAGATGGTGTTATATCATCTAATTGGATTTTCTCTAATGATTTTTTTCTAGATGTAGCCTGTTTAGATTTTGATGCATTTGCACTAAATCTAGCAATAAATGCTTGTAATTCTTTTATTTTTTCTTCTTTCTTTTTATTTTGTTCTCTCATTTGCTTTTGTAATAATTGGCTAGACTCATACCAGAAATCATAATTTCCAGGATATACTTTTATTTTTCCATAATCTACATCTGCAATATTTGTACAAACTTTATTTAAAAAATATCTATCATGAGATACAACAATTACTGTGTTTTCAAAGTCTATTAAAAAGTCTTCCAACCAGTTAATTGTTTTTAAATCCAAGTCGTTTGTAGGCTCATCTAATAATAAAATATCAGGGTTTCCAAATAGAGCTTGTGCTAAAAGTACTTTAACTTTTTCCTTTGCTTCTATTTCTTTCATATATTTATAATGTTTTTCTGGTTCAATGCCTAGATCGTTTAAAAGCATTGCTGCATCAGACTCTGCATTCCAGCCATCTAACTCTGCAAATCTTTCTTCAAGTTTTGCAGCTTTCATTCCGTCTTCTTCAGAAAAGTCTGGTTTTGCATATATTTCATTTTTTTCTTTCATTATATTATATAGTTCTTGGTTACCCATAATTACAGTATCCATTACTGTATTTTCCTCATAAGCAAAGTGATCTTGTTTTAATACAGATAATCTTTCTGTTTTATCCTTTGTTACTTCTCCTTTGCTAGGCTCGATTTCTCCTGATAAAACTTTTAAGAATGTTGATTTTCCTGCACCATTTGCTCCAATTATTCCATAGCAGCAGCCTTTATTAAATTTTATATTAACATCTTCAAATAAGGTTCTTTTTCCGAATCTTACTGTTACACCACTTGCAACTAACATTTTTTTCCTCCTATCTCATTTTAACAGTCTATATTATACTTTATTTTTAGCCATTTTTCAATCCTTATTTTCTACTTTAATAAATAGAAAAATGACAGAATAGCAAAAGCTTTCTGTCACATTATTATTTACCTAGCTTCTAATGGTTTAACTCCTAACTTTTCTAACCATCCTTTTTCTTGTTCAGTAACTCTTTCTTCTTTATATCTTAACTGATTATCTTGTATTCCATATTTATCTGCCTCTTCATCTGTTACATCTTCTAATACATTTTTCATAGTCTCTTTGTCATCTATATAATAATCAGTATCATCTTCTTTATTGTCATATAGTTGTTGTGATAAAATATAATTTTTTACATTATTTTGATATATTTGTATTTTTGTTTCAAAAGCAGAATATTGTGCATTTTCTATTAATCCATTGTCCCCCAAAACTATTCGAAGTGATGTGCCACATAAAATAAGTATAATTACTATTGTTACAACTAACACTATTAACGTTATTCCATTTTTATTTTTTAAATTATTTTTCAATTTAATTCCTCCTATGTTAGAAAGTTTAAATTTTATAAAAATATATTATCACATTTTAAAATTAAAGTCACTAATAACTTTTAATTTTTTTATTATTTATTAATTTTTAATATTTAGAATTATTTAATAAATAATAATTTATTTTTTTATTAAAAATATTTTTCATAAAATTATTTATTTAATTATTTATTATAATTAATAATTTATCTATTATATTACTAATTAAGACTTATTATAATTTAATTATTTTTATTTATTTTTATTTAATAATTTAATAATAATTTTTTTATTAAATTATTTAAAAATATCTTATATAATTTCTTAATTTAATTCTTATTTAATTATATTAAATTCTTTTTATTTAAATCTCTTAAAATCTACTCCCATATTTTTCCATCTTTATGTTTCTTAAAAATAGAAAAATGTCAAAAAAACAACTTCAATAAAGATCTCAATTTTTGTTATTATGTTAATTATTTTTTTCTACTTTTGAATTAATTATATTTTATTTTTGATATACATATTTTTAGCCTTACATTTTTTTATCAAGTTTCACTTTTTGATTTCTATAATTTTCTTGATGCAATTTTTTCGTCATAGTTAAATCTTATTTTTAATTATTGCAACTCTTTATGTTCCTTAAATGTTACAAATTTTCCTAACTTTAGTTTTATGCTTTTTCCTTTAAAACCGTACCTTTTAGATTAATTTACAACTACCATTTTTTTATATAAATTTTATATCGTTTAAAGATTCAAAAAATTTTTTTCTACTATTATGTTTTTATATTATCATTTTTTTATATCAATCAAATTTATGCATTTGTAAACTAATTATGTATTTTTTACTGTCTCAATATTTTTTTGCAAACTTAGAAAATAATTTATAATTTTTATAAATTTGATTATAAGAATTATATATGATTTCATAAATCAAAATTTTAAATTTTTTACCTGTTTACAAAAAATTTTTATATAAAATTTTTACAAAATCTACTTCGTGGTTTTTTGTAGTTTAAATAGTAAAAATCTTTTCTTCTCTATTATAAATTTAATTGTTTATAATATTTATTTATTAATTTTAAAAAATTTTTTTATATTTCAAATATTATATCTTTATTATTATATTTTATTAAATCTTTATTTAATTATTTTTTTATAATATTTTTTATTAATTAATTATTAATTTTTTATTTTTCTATTTTTATTATTTAATATTTTTTATAAATTATAAAATATTTAAATTTTATTTTTAAATTTAATTTATTATATAATTATTTATAAATTATTTAATAATTATTTTTATTAATTTAATTTTAATAAGTATTTTTTTGTCGAATTATTTTTTAATAATAATTTTTTATTATATTTATTTAATTATTATTAGTTTTATTTTTACTAAATAAAAAATTAATTATTATTTATTATTTATTTTTTATTTAGTATATAAAATCTAATTTTTTTAATAAATCTTTTAATTATTTTTTTCTTTATTTTCACTAAGTAATTTTTTTGTTAATAAACTGTTCAAAACAAGTTTTATTCTTGTTACCATATTTTTCCATAATATAGTTTTTTAAAATTATAAAATGTTATAAAAATTGGATTCAAAAAGCATTTTTATTTTTGTTGTTATGTAAATTGTTTTTTCCCTTTTCATTGTTGACAAATTTTATTTTCTTTATATATTTTTGTCAATTTTTTCTTTTGTATACATTTATCATTTTATAGTTTCTAGTTTTAAGTTGCATTATTTTTTATCTTTTTTAAATTTTCTTTTCTAATTATTGCAACTTTTTATGTTGCTTTTGTATATCAAATTTTGTTCGTTCTATTTTTGCTTTTTTCCCTTTAAAACCGTATCTTTTTAGTTAAATTTTAATTGACACTTTTTAATGTTAAATTTATATTTTTACAAAATTTCTTAATTTTTTTCTAAAGATATAAATTTATATTATTCTTTTTTTAATAACAATCAAATTAATTTAGTTGTTAATTCATTATGTAACATATGATTGATTTCTAATTTTTTAAAGATTAAGAAAACTCATTACAATTTTTTATAAATTTTATTAAAAAAATCATAATGAGTTTAATAGAATGAATTTTTTATTTTTGAATCTTAATACTAAAATTTTTTATAACTTTTTTTCTAATTTACTTTTTTGTTTTTCTATCTTTCAAATACAAAAAATTTTTTCTATCATAAAAATTTTTTTAGTATTTTAAATTAATTTATTATGTTTTTAATAATTTAATCAATTAATTATTTATTTATTTTTTTAATTAATGTTTTTTATTAATTATTTTTTTAATATTATTTAAATTAATTTTATTTAAATTCATTTTATTATTTATTATTTATTTTTTATTTAAAAATTTTTTTATTATTTATTTATTTTTTTATTTTATTTTATTTAAATTTATTTTAATTTATTTATTTTTTATTTTTTTAAATTTATTTTATTATTTATTTTTATTATTTATTTAATTCTTTTTTTATTTAAATTTATTTTAGCTATTAATTTTTTTATTTTATTATTTATTTAATTTATTTTAATTATTTTTTATCCATTTTAATTTTATTTACAATTTATTTTTTAGTTTATAAAAAAAATTAAATGCATATTTTATTATGCATTTAACTTAACATATTTTTCTTTTTTAACCATACTGTTGCACCTATTGTTAATAATAAAGAAATAATTACCATTATTAAAAACCCAAAATGGTTTCCTGAAAAAGGAACTGGTACATTCATTCCCCAGAAACTTGCAATTAAAGTTGGTATTGCAATTATAATTGTAATAGAAGTTAATACTTTCATAACTCCATTTAAGTTATTAGATATGATTGATGAATATGCCTCCATTGTTGTAGCTAAAATATTACTATATATCTGGCTCATTTCAATTGCCTGTTTATTTTCAATAATTGCATCTTCTAGTAAATCTTCGTCTTCTTCATATAATTTTATAACTTTGCCTCTCATTATTTTTTCCATTAACATTTCGTTAGATTTTAAGGATCTTGTTAAATATACCAAACTTTTCTCTAGATTTAACATATGAACAACCCCATCATTACTTGTTGTCTTTTGTAATATATGTTCTGCTATCTCACTTTCCTTATTTACTTTAAGTAATGTATCAAGAAAAGATTTTGCATTATTATATAATATTTGTAGTAAAATTCTACTCTTTTTATATGTAGCAATTCTTTTAATTCCTTTTATAATATCCTCAAATATTGCATTTTCTTTTATGGAAACTGTAATTATATAATCATCTCTAACAAAAATTACTCCCATTGGAAGAGTTGTATAAATTCTTGATTTTTCATTTTCCTCAATTACTGGAGTATCTATAATAAATAGAACCTCATTATTATCATCATCAATATCAATTCTTACATTTTCCTCACTATCTAAGGCATATCTTATAAATTCTTCATTTATTTCAAGAGAAGTAGAAACTAGCTTAATTTCTTCATCACTCGGGTTATAGAGGTTTATCCATGTTCCTTTTTTAAAATCATTTACTTCATTTGTTATTCCATCATTATTTGTTCTATATAATTTTAACATATTTACACCCCCTATTAATTTTTAACCTTTTATATTATAATCTTTTTTTACCTATTTTTCAACTAACTTTTCATTTTTCAATTTATTTGCAATAAAATTTTTAAGAAATTATTAAAAAAACTGTTGACGAACGAGATTTTTTAATGTATAATAAAGATTGTCAGTTGATTATTTAAATAATTGATGCCACTTTAGCTCAGCTGGTAGAGCAACTGACTTGTAATCAGTAGGTCATCTGTTCGAATCAGATAAGTGGCTCCAACTAATCCAAGCGCACAAATGCTTGGATTTTATTTATATAAAAAAAGAGGTTAGTAATGAATAAAGTAGTTATTGTAACAGGCGCTTCTCGTGGAATTGGTAGAGACATTGCAAAAAGACTTGCTAAAGATGGCTATATTGTTATTGCAAATTATAATAAATCTGAGGACAAAGCTAAAAGTTTACAACAAGAATTAGCAAGTGAAAATATAAATATTGATATTTTTAAAGCGAATGTATCAAAAAGAGATGAAGTTAAAGAATTAATAAAATATGTAATAGAAAAATATAAAAAAATAGATTGCTTAGTTAATAACGCAGGTATTGACCAAGTAAAAATGTTTTTAGATATTACAGATGATGATTGGAATAATATAATAAACAATAACTTAAATTCTGTTTTTTATACATGTCAAGAAGTTTTGCCATACATGATTCATGAAAAAAATGGTGTAATTATAAATATTTCTTCTATATGGGGATTAACAGGAGCTTCTTGTGAGAGTCATTACGCTGTTAGCAAAGCTGGTGTGGATGCCTTAACTAAATCTTTAGCAAAAGAAATGGGTCCTTCAAATATAAGAGTTAATAGTATTGCTCCAGGAATTATAGATACAGAAATGAATGATAATCTAAATAAAGATGAAAAAGAAAGCTTAAAAGAGGAAATACCATTACATAAAATCGGTAAAGTAGATGATATTTCAAGTTGTGTTGAATGGCTAATTGAAGATGAATATATAACAGGACAAGTTATTTCTATAAATGGTGGATGGCTAATATAAAAAACACTGTAAACATTATATTTACAGTGCTTTTTATATTAAAAATTAAATTCTAATTATTATTACCATTTAAAGCTTTTCTCTTATAATTTCCAGAAATTAATTTTGGAAGATAATGTATAATTTTATATATAGCTAATCTAATTTTTTTGCTCCATATATAAGATCTTCTTAATCTTCTTGGCGCATCTAATTCAGATCCAGTACTTTGAGGTACTAGAGCAACTTCTTTCTTTTCTATAGTAAAGGTATAATTTTGATTATTATTATTATCCCATTCATTATTTGAATTTCTAAAACACAAATTTAAAGAATCTGCTGATAATAATTCAATCTCTGCTTGAAATCCCAAATCTGTTTTTAACATTTGTACTTCATTAACATTATCCCATTGTGCGCCATAACCATAATGAAGAAAAACAGATTCTGAATTTTCTTCAAATAAACGTCCTGTATAAGAAATTTTTACTTTTGATCCTTCAATAAGTTTATCTGTATTAAAAAATATATTCTTTACTAATTCCATAATTCTCTCTCCCATTTATCTTTTGTCAAAAATATTATAATATTAAAAAAAGATATATTCAATAGTTTTTTGCAAAAATTTGTAAAAATTTTAAAAATTTTTCACTAAAAAGTAAAAATTTCAAATATTTATTAAAAAAATGATATTTGTAATAATGATATCCACAATTTGTTTACTAAGTGTGGATATCTATCTTGGAATAGTAAAAAAGATAGATTTTTTGTTGACAAAATATTTTATAAGTATTATAATAAAATATGTTCATGCACCACTAGCTCAGTTGGTAGAGCAGCTGACTCTTAATCAGAAGGTCCGGGGTTCGACTCCCCGGTGGTGCACCATAAGTCTATTCTGAAAATGAATAGACTTTTTTTATATATTTTTTACTCACAAAATTATTAAAATTATCTACATTTATAACCATAAAATTAATATAAAATAAATCAAAATTTACTTCTATTTTGCTTTTATAATTTACAGATTATTAATTAAATCTTCTATTTTTTCATCCGTAATATCTCCAAATGTATATTTATAATCAATTACAGAATTATTATTAATATTTATTTCTTTAATTGTTAAACCAGTTTCTTTATCTATAAAATTTAAATAATTATCAACATTTAGTAAGTAACATGGTTTATTATACAATGTTATATTCTTAACAGACCCAAAAGATAATGCTATCCCTATATTACCAAAAAAACTTTTATTTAAAAATTGATATTGTACATCTTTTTCAATACTAGTTTTATTAATATCTTGATTTTCTACACCATTGTCAAAAATCCTCATATCTTCTTGTCCATTTATTCTATAGCTTATTACCTTTGAAATTCCTTCTTCATTCATCTTTGTATTTATCTTTATAAAATTATCATTATTTTGATAATATTCTGTTTTAGAAATATATTTTTCTGTAGTTTCAATCATAATTTTAGAGTAATTATTATAATTTACTTTACTTGCCATATTTTCAATATTATTTATTATGGCTATATTTCTGACAAAAATAATTATAAGTATTAAAATAATTATAATTATGATAGTTTTCAAAATTCTAATTTTTTTATTAACTTTTCTGAAAATATTAATTTTTTTGTTTTCTTTACTTTCATAATTTACTTCCATTTTCTCCGACATATTCTCAAAAGATTTTCTACATTCTTCACAATTTTTTAAGTGTTCCTCTATAAAAACGTTTGTCTCACTGCTCGTTACTTTATCAATGTAATTGGGCAATAAATCTCTAACTAAACTACAATCTTTTATTTTCATTATTATCCTCCTTAATTTTTTCTTTACCCCTATAAAAAGTCACTCTTACCCATGTTTCAGTTGTATTCATTATTTCTGCAATTTCTTTATAATTCAAATCGCCTTTAATTTTTAAATAAATTACATCTCTTGTTAACGCATCTAATTTTTGAATTGATTTGAAGAGCTGAATTCTTTCTTCTTTTTCAAGAAATACATCTTCCGTCACGATAAAATCTTTATCATCTATTTGGGCAAATTTATTCCTTCTTTTTATTTCATCTATCCATAGATTTTTTGCTATTTTGCATAACCATGTTGATAATTTTGATTTATTCTTAAACTTAGATATATTTATAGTAGCTTTATAAAAAGTTTCTTCTGTAAGTTCTTCTGATATGTCTTCATCATGTGTAAGAGATAATAAATACTTATATACTAGCTGATAATTTTCTTTATATATTTCATCAAAGTCTTCCATAGATATCTTCATTTTTTCACACTCCTTTCATTTAGACTAATATGGTTCTATGGAAAATTACTTTCTATATATTTGACTTTTAAACACTTAATTTGTTACAAAAATTCTTTATTTTCGCTATATAATTTTTTCAAATATTTTATTTAATTGTTTCATTTTTCCTATACAACAAAAAAAACTGTAAATACTGATTATTCAATATTTACAGTTGTATTTATTTGGTGACCCCGACGGGAATTGAACCCATGTCTCCGCCGTGAAAGGGCGATGTCTTAACCTCTTGACCACGGGGCCATAAAAAAAAGTTAACCTCTAGGATTTAAGAATTGCTTAAATCCTAGACTTGGTGAGCCATCGCGGACTCGAACCGCGGACAACTTGATTAAAAGTCAAGTGCTCTACCACCTGAGCTAATGACCCATTACTGGTCAACGCAAGTTATATTTTACACTATAATATTCAATTTGTCAACGGTTTTTGTTATTTTTTTTAATTTTTTTGTATATATGTCAATGATGTGAAACAAAAATAGTTAAACCACTATAATTAAATTGCATAATTTATCTTTCCTATTTGTTCTAACTGATATCTTTTTTCTTTTGGTGTTAAGTATCCTAATACTGCCATTGGTATTTCATTTGATCTTTTTACATATCTTTTTCCTTGCTCTCTTAAGTCTTCTATACTATAAAATTTTAAATAACTATAAAATCTTTCATTATCGTTTCTATGGCTTCTTTCTACTTTTCCATTATGTTCGGGTGTTCTTGGCTTTATTTTATGATGTTTTATTCCTAATTCTTTTAATATTTTCTCTAATGGATGTATTTTCTTTATATTTGCTTTATTGTATGTAAATTCTATCCCGTTATCTGTTTGTATCTCTTTCGGCTTATATCCTAAATATTTTATTACTCTCTTTACAAAATCTACTGTATTTGTTGGTGTATGTTCTTCATACCAATACATATATCTTTCTCTTGTCGCTTCATCTATATATGTATATTGATAAAATCTTTTGTCTCCTGATATTTCTTTACTTTTACATTCATCTGGAACATATTTTACGTCCATTTGTCCTTTTTCTCCTACTTTCTCTGGTGTTTCATATTTTCCATTATGTTTTTTCTTTGATGTGTTTTTTATATTCATTCCTTTATAGAATTTTATATTTAATCTTCTCATTACTCTATATA
>CALXJR010000050.1 GCA_944388675.1 uncultured Clostridia bacterium | reverse complement strand
ACTTCTAGTTGCTCTCGAACCGAAGATTTTTGCAATTGCAATATAACCTTCATGAACAACATTGGTACTCCTTCCATTATACCATATTTTACATAATTTATCAACTTATATCTTCCTTGAATAGTGTAAAATGGTATCGGAATGGAAAAATTGAGAATCCTTTGATATAATGTTTTCACCACAAATCACCAAAAAAAGGAGTCTCAATTTATGAATATTATATCACAAAATTTTAAAGATGTGTTAAAAAATAAAATAAAAGTTATTATTTCTTCTAATTTATATAAATATGTTGACTTTTTGATTGATAATTTTTCTTTTTCAAATAATAATAATAACTTTAATTATTTTAACTTTATTAATCTTATTGACTGTTCTGTTAAAAACTATATCTTAAGCATTATTGCTTCTACTTTTGAAGAATTTGATTTACAGATTAAATCTTCTGTTGAGCGTAAAAGTCGTTATTATATTAATAAATCTAATGTCCCTAGATCTATTACTACTATCTTTGGTACTGTATATTTTAAACGTACACTGTTTAAAAGCAAATTCTCTAATAAATATGTTTTCCTTTTAGATAAGTACTTTGATTTGCCTAAATATGACCATTATGACACTATCATTAAATCTATTGCCGTTAACAATGCCTTTCATACTTCTCAAGCTCAAGCCTCTCGTGATATATCTTTTATCACTACTGGTCTAGCCTACTTCATAAATAAAGATAAAGTATTTAACATTCCTCGTCAATCTATATACAATTGGATAAAAAAATGGAAAGTCCCTAACATTATTCCTAAATCTATTGATACTCCTGAAACTCTCTATGTTATGGCTGATGAAAAATATATTGGCTCTCAAAATACCAATAAAGATATTATGATTAAATGTTTTGTTACTTTTGAAGATATTGTTAAAATTTCTAAAAACCGTAATCAACTTGTTAATCGTTTTGTCTTTTCTACTTCTTCTAAAAAGCCTTGGAAAGTATTTATGGATAATATTGCTATGCGTTATGACTTCTCTAAAATAAAGAATATTGCACTTATTGGTGATGGTGGCAATTGGATAAAATCTGGTATTTCCGAACTTCGTCTTGACTCTTGCAACTTGGTTAAATATTACCTGTGCGAATTTCATTTTAAGCAAGCTATTCATCATATTACTACTGATAAACTTAAACGTATAATTCTTATTAGAATTTTTAAACACTATTCAAAAAAATATTTTATTAAAGCTACTAACATTATTTTAAAATACCATAAAGAGCGTGAAAACACTATTAAGAAAAACATTGATTATATTATTAACAATTATTCATACATAAAGAATATGCTTAATTTTAACATTGGTTCTTCAATGGAAAGCCATATTTCACATCTTATTGCATCTTTCTTTTCTTCTAGACCTAAAGGCTTTTCCACAAAGAACATTAATAAATATTTAATTTTAAATGACTACAAAAACAATAATATAAATATTTTTAATTTGTATTTGAAAACACGTAATTCAAAGCATTCTGTTAATATTAATGAAAATAAATTTGATTTTATACTATCTTCTAATTCTTCAGATATTGATAACATTCCTATTTTAAAATATGGACATGTTACACCTGAATATAAAATCTTAAGAGATATTTGCCATCATTAATATTTAAGAACTTAGATTTTTATTCTAAGTTCTTAAGATATTTTTCCGATACTTCTTGACACTAATCTTCCTTGTTCCTAGACTTATAAGCAAGTATAGTATGGCAAAAAATTTTGTATTTATTTCTAAATATTGGTAATAATATTATTAATATAGAATAGAAAGGATGGTATTTTATGAAAGATTTTTTAGGTATAAAAAGTGTTCATGCTATCGAAGTTTTGGATTCTAGAGGTAACCCAACTGTTCAAGTTGAAGTAATTACAGAAGGAGGTTTTTCTGGTGTTGCAATAGTTCCTTCTGGTGCTTCAACTGGAAGCTTTGAAGCAGTTGAACTTCGTGATGAAGATGAAGAAAGATATTTTGGAAAAGGTGTACTAGATGCAGTAGATAACGTAAATTCAATAATTGCAAAAAAATTAATTAATAAAAATGTTTATTCACAACGTGAAACTGATAATTTACTTATTAAATTAGACGGAACTCCAAATAAAGCAAATCTTGGAGCAAATGCTATTTTAGGAGTTTCTCTTGCATGTGCAAGAGCTGCTGCAAATTCTCTTGGTATGGAATTATATTCATATATTGGAGGAGTTAATAGTTATAGACTTCCAACTCCAATGATGAATATTTTAAATGGTGGTAAGCATTCAGATAACAATTTAAGTATTCAAGAATTTATGATTGTTCCATCTGGTGGTAAAACTTTTGCAGAGAAATTAGAAATGGGTGTTACTGTTTACAATAATTTGAAAAAATTATTAAAATCAAAAAATTTATCAACTGCTGTTGGAGATGAAGGTGGGTTTGCTCCAAATTTAAATTCTAATGAAGAAGCTCTAGATTGCATAGTAGAAGCAATAACAAAATCTGGTTATACATTATATACAGATGTTGCTATAGCACTAGATATTGCAGCAACAGAGATGTTTGATGAAGCTAAGAAAACTGGCAAAGATGGTTATTTGTTCTGGAAAACTGGTGAATTTAAAACTAAAGATGAAATGATAGATTATATTTGTGATTTATGTAATAAATACCCTATTATTTCAGTTGAAGATGGCTTAGCAGAAGAAGACTGGGATTCATGGAAGACACTAACACAAAGAATTGGAAATAAAGTTCAATTAGTTGGAGATGATTTATTTGTTACAAATATGGCAAGACTAAAAAAAGGAATAGATTTACATGTTGCAAATTGTATATTAATAAAGCCTAATCAAATTGGTACTTTAACAGAAACATTAGATGCAATAGAACTAGCAAAATCAAATGGTTATAAAGCAATTATCTCTCATAGATCAGGAGAAACAGAAGATACTACAATTGCAGATATTGCAGTTGCAACAAATGTTGGACAAATAAAATCCGGAGCTCCTTGTAGAACCGATAGAGTTGCAAAATACAATAGACTTTTAAATATAGAAGATGAACTTAAGTAAATTATCAAAGAATCACACCAAAATCGCCCATCTTGGACGTTCCTTTTTGGGCGAAAAATATAACTTACAATAAAAAAATTATATCAACCTAAATTTTATCAGTTAAGAATTTACACATATGTTCTAAAATACTGTATAAACCTCAAGAAATTTTCAAAATATTCAAATTTTACTAACCTGTCCCCAAAAGCACCAAAAGGATGTTTTAGTAACACGTCCCCAAAAGCATCTATTTGGTGTTTTTTGAAAACGTCCCCAAAAACATCCCAAATGGACTATTCTTTGTAATATTCTATTTTGCCTCATTTTTATAACTTGAACACATTGATTCATCTGGCTGACTTGTTTGGCATCCTTGAACTGGTGTTACTATTATATGTTCTAAGTTACATAGTTGTCTTTCTTTATTATTGTATTTACAAGAAGTTACTGTACAGTTAATTGTTTGATTTTCTTTATTTGTTAATGGCATAAAATTTTCCCTCCTTTTTTGTTTTACTTTCGTTATTCTTCCCAATTAATTATTAAAATATGTAGTTGAAAAATTGTACTTACATTTAATTTTTAATATAAAAATTCATTTTTTAGCTAAAATTATTGTAACTTCTTTTATCTTTAACTCATACTATATATCATACGAAAGGAGATTTTATATGGATTATGAGTTAATGATGAATGGTAATGTAAAAATTGGTCAAACTGCTCCAAATTTTAATGCAATTTCTACAACTGGAAATTTATGTTTAAATGATTACAAAGGTAAATGGATTGTTTTATTTTCGCATCCTGGAGATTTTACTCCTGTCTGCACAACTGAAATGATTGCTTTTGCAAGAGCTAATACATATTTTAATAAACTAAACTGCTATTTAATCGGACTAAGTATAGATAGTAATCCATCTCATCTTGCTTGGATATATGATATATACTGTAAAACAGGAATAATTATACCTTTTCCTATTATTGCTGATAGAAGTGGTGAAATAGCAAGAAAATATGGAATGATTTCTAATAATATTGATTCTACTTCTACTGTAAGAAATGTTTTTATTATTGATGATAAACAAGTAGTTAGAACTATTTTAGTTTACCCAATGAATATTGGTAGAAATATTGTTGAAATTTTACGAATTGTAAAAACTTTACAAACAGCAGATGCAAATAATCAAATGGCTCCAGCGAACTGGATGCCTTGTGAACCAATGATTTTACCTCCTCCACAAACATTTAACTTGTTACAAGAGAGAATCAAATCTATTGAAAAAGAAAGAAATGGTTTTAGTTGGTATTTGAGCTTTAAAAATCCTGAAATTTGTTCTATAAAAGATTCTTGCAAAGAAAATACCAATAAAAAACTTGAATCTGAAAATAGTAAAAACGATGAAAAGTAGAAGATTTTTTATAATCTTTTACTTTTTCACTTTAAGGATCTACTCTCTTCCTTGTTATATTTGTACAATTATTGACTTTTATGTAAATATGACATAAAATAAATGTTAAAATATAAAAATTTTTTAGGTGATAATATGAATAAATATTTAGAATTGTACAATAAAAGTATTAATCCCTTAGATGATGATAAAATATTAGCCAAAATAGTACAGACATATATTTTAAAAGGGAAATTCGGTTTTTGGTCTTTTTATTATGAAATCGAAAAAGTCGGAACTGAAGGTAAAAAAGCAGATCCTCCAAAAACAAAAGAAAAGGATTTATTTTGGTCAGTACTGTTTAACATTTGGAAAAATAATATACTAAATCATAATGACAAAATAAACCCACAAAAATATAATGGTCACTTTAATGAATTAATTCAAGCTTTAAAAAGTATTCCTGATATCTCAACTTATGAAGAACTATGTAGCATTGTTGAAAAATATCCTGTAATAAGTAAATATGGTATAATGCCAAGTGGAGATAGATTATGGAACTTTGTATCATCTAAAAATGTTACAGGAATTAAAGAAACAGATGTTGAACCTGTTTATAGATTATATATTAATTCTGAAGCCAAAGATACATATAAACTAGTAATTGGATTTTTGTATAAATGTTATGAAAAACACTTACCATATTATTTTAAATTTATAGAATATCCTCAAGATTACCCTGATAGAGCAGATAGTATAGTAATTTGGGCTGATGAAAATACATTATTTCAATATATAAAAATATTAGATGAATTAAAAGCAAAATTTCCAGAAATAGTTGCAAGATGTGGCGAACCTCCAGTCTTAACAATGAAAGTAGATAATTGGATTGGATTTGGAGAAGAGCCTAAGGAAGGTTCTTATACCACTGCAAGAATAGATCTATTAATGAATTCTATAAACGATGCTATTTGTCAATGGATTGTAGAAAACCAAGATAGAAAGGTAATTTCTGGAAAAGTAAACTTTTCAGTTAAACAGTATATAGCAGCCAAAAGTGTAAAAGACTCTTTTAAAATAGTACGAAGGGAAACTCAAATAAATCCAAGACAGATAAAAAATTATGGAGTAGCACCAAATGATTTATCTATAGATTTATATAAAGAAATATGTTGTGAAATTTTAGATGAAATAATACCTGCTATTCAGTCTAAAGATAAAGAAATAACCTATAAAAAAAATGGTAAAAATTTGTATTTCAGGCTCAAAAATTCAATTTATCAACTTTTAACCATGACAATGAATTCAGTTACAGAAAGAGCTAACTTATTTAGTAAAATTAGAAACAATATAAAAACATACTCAAAAAAATATGGGATAGATTCACAAAAGTTTATTTATAATGATGATTATTTAGAAAGATTTAATCAAAGAGATGAAGCAGAAATAGATTAAAAAAGTAAAAGACTATAAAACGTCTTTTACTTTTTTTATAATTACTCTCCAATAATACTATCAATTTCTTCTTTCATTCCTGTTAAAACATCACAACTGTGGTCAAATTCCTCTTGTTCCTTTTGTGTTAAAGGTAAATTTAATAATTCTTGAACTCCATCTTTTCCAATTACTGCTGGAACTCCAATGTATATTCCATCATGTCCATATTCATTTTCAAGTTTTGTAGAAACTGTAAGAATTTCTTTTTCATTATTTAAAATTGTTTTTATTATTTTTGTAAGTCCCATTCCTATTCCATAATATGTTGCTCTTTTCTTCTCTATTATTTCATATGCTGATTGTTGAACTTCTGTATATATTTCGTTTAATAATTTTTGTGTTTCTCCTTTTTCTTTTAATATGTCTGCTAACTTTTTACAACCAACATAGCTATGAGACCATGGAACAAATGAAGAATCTCCATGTTCACCCATTATATAAGCATGTATGTTTTTGCTAGATACATTTAATCTTTTTCCTATTAAATAACGTAATCTTGCTGTATCTAAAACTGTTCCAGAACCAATTACTTTATTTCTTGGGAATCCAGATACTTTTCCAACTACATATGTCATTAAATCTACAGGATTTGAAGCAATTAAAAATATACCATTAAATCCAGATTTAACAACATTTTCTGTTATTTCTTTCATTATTTTTGCATTTGTTTTAGCAAGTTCTAGTCTAGTTTGTCCAGGTTTTTGATTTATTCCTGCTGTTATTACTACAATATCAGCATCTTTACATTCATCATAATCTCCAGATTTAATAGAAATCTCTGTAGGGCCACAAGGGATTCCATGTGATAAGTCCATTGCTTCTCCTTCTGCTTTATCTTTTAAAACATCAATAAGAACTAATTCATTAATTCCTCCTTGATTTACCATAGCATATGCCATACTCATTCCGACCATTCCTGTACCAACTAATACTAATTTTCTACTTTCAATCATAATAATACCTCCATAAATATTATTTTCTTTTTTCTAAAATAAATACTCAAAAGAAAGCCGTAGCACCATTTTGTGTATCTATTTAGTTTATTTTTTTATCTTTTGTTTTTTCTTTTTTGAATAATAATCTGAATTTTCCTCTAATACTTTGTTTTCGTTTTTTTCTTTTTTTGAATGTAAATAGTTAAGCCATGCATATCCAGCAAAAGATATAAGTACAAATCCAAAATCAATAATAACAGATGTATTAAGTGCATTTCTAAGATTTTCTGCTATATTTTTTATTAATGTTAACTCACATATGTGACAAACAAGTAAGGCTAAAAATGATATAACTGCACCTGCTAAAAGCCAACTTCTTTCAGTTTCTTTCCCTATATATAAAACTAATAAGAATAAAATAATTGCTAAAATTACTGTTAATGTATTAGAAAAGTCAACTATTGGCATAAAATTTCCCCCTTTTATTTTAACTTTTGTTCAATAAACTTTGCTAAACTTTCTGCTTTTTCTTTTATATAGTCTTGATTTTCTCCTTCAATCATAACTCTTACTAGAGGTTCTGTTCCTGAAGGTCTAATTAATACTCTTCCATTTCCAGAGAATTCTTTTTCCAATTCTACAATTTTCTCCTTAATTTCTGGGTCTTTTTCATAATCATATTTTTTATCTGAAGATACTTTTGCATTTACTAAAACTTGTGGATATATTTTTATTATTTTACATAAATCCGAAACTTTAGCTTGTTTTTCAAGTATTATCTTTATAAGCATTAATGATGTTAATATTCCATCTCCAGTTGGATTGTAATCTAATAAAATAATGTGTCCAGATTGCTCTCCACCTAGATTGTATCCATTTGCAAGCATATTTTCTAATACATATCTATCTCCTACTTGTGTAGCTTCAAAATGTATACCATTTTCTTCTGCATATTTTCTAAGTCCTAGATTACTCATAACAGTTGCAACTAAAGTATTGTTCTTTAATTTGCCTTTTTCTTTAAAGTAATTTGATATAATTGCCATAATGCAATCTCCATCAACAAGTTCTCCTTTTTCATTTACAGCTAAACATCTGTCTCCATCACCATCATAAGCTATTCCTAGATTACATTTATTTTCTACTACAAATTTTTGAAGTCCTTCTATATGTGTTGAACCACATTTGTCATTTATATTTATTCCATCTGGATGATTATTAATTATGTAATGTTTTATTCCAAGCTTTGTGAATACTTTTTCTGCAACACAAGATGTAGCACCATTTGCTGTATCTATTGCAACTACAAAATTATCTTTATCTAAATTTTCAAAGTCTTCTTCAAAGTTTTTTCTAAAGAAATAAACATATTCTTCTAGTAAATCTTGTCTATCTTCTGCTACTCCTATTTTATCACTAACAGCTGAAAGTTCATCTATTTTTCCAGAATCCATAACTTCTTCTATTTCTTCTTCTAATGAATCTGGTATTTTCATTCCTTTATTACTAAAATATTTAATTCCATTAAATTCAAAAGTATTATGAGATGCTGATATTACAACACTTGCATCTGCTTTAAATCTTTTTGTTAAATATGCAACTCCTGGTGTTGGTATAACTCCTAGTCTTTTAACATTTGCTCCATAACTTAAGAAGCCTGCTGTCATTGCTGCTTCTATAAGTGTTCCTGAGATTCTTGTATCTCTACCAATAAATATGGTTGGTGTATGGTTACTATGTTTTGATAAAACATATGCACCTGCTTTTGCAACTTTGTAAACTAACTCTGGTGTTAATTCACTATTTGCAATTCTTCTAATACCGTCTGTTCCAAAGTATTTTCTCATAGTTTTACTCCCTTTCATTACTAAATAAATGTACTGTTAAAATACATATTATATTATATTTTTTTAGCCTAAAAAAAGCAATACTTTAATGTAAAAATATCTAGATAATAGCGAAAAATGCGACATTATGTAATACGATTATGTCTTGTTTTAAATCTTATTGCATTATATAATTTTATTTGTCCATTGGGCACTGCCTCCCAGGAAGGAGGCAGTTATGGACATTAATTTACTAATTGTTTTCTTGATAATACTTATAGTATTAAATACAGGAAACAAGAACTAAATTTACATGTACATACTAAAAGACTAGGAAGAACTATTTCCTAGTCTTTTTTTGTCCATTGAAACTGCCTCTCCAGGCAAGGAGTTTTTATTAATACAACTTAATGCATTAATATTTGTGAATTTTTAAGTATTTAAACTTACACGTCTATTCACTAAAAACATATTACTACAATTTACAAAAAATGTCAACTCATTTTAATATTTCTTTTGTACATTTTAATGCTTCTAGAATTACTTTGTCCATGTCATAATATTTATACATTCCAAGTCGTCCACCAAAAATAACTTTATTGTCTTTTTTTGCAAGCTCTGCATATTTTTCGTATAAGCTATTGTTTTTCTCATCATTTATTGGATAATATGCTTCTTTTTCTTTTGTCCAAGTGTCTGGATATTCTCTAGTTATAATTGTTTTAGGAATATTATCTTCTTGTCCTAAACTCTTTCCATATTCAAAATGTTTATGCTCTATTATTCTTGTATATGGTATTTCATAGTCTGTATAATTTACAACTGCATTACCTTGATAATTTGGCATATCTAATTCTTCTGTTTCAAATCTTAAACTTCTATATTCAAGTTCACCATATTTATAGTTATAATATTCATCTATTGGTCCTGTAAATATTATTTTCTCAGCAATATTATCTAATTCTTCTTTATGGTCAAAATAATTATAATTTAATTTTACTTCTATTCCAGATAACATTTTTTCTATTATTCCAGTATAACCACCAATTGGGATTCCTTGATATTTATCATTAAAGTAGTTATTGTCATATATAAATCTAACTGGAAGACGTTTTATAATAAAACTTGGAAGCTCTGTACACTTTCTTCCCCATTGTTTTTGTGTATATCCTTTTACTAATTTTTCATATATTGTTTTTCCTACTAATGATATAGCTTGTTCTTCTAAGTTTTTTGGTTCTGTAATGCCCGCTTTTTTCTTTTCTTCCTCTATTTTTTCTTGTGCCTCAGCAGGAGTTACTACTCCCCATAGTTTATTAAATGTATTCATATTAAATGGCATATTATAAAGCTCATTTTTATAACGTGCTACTGGTGAGTTTGTATATCTATTAAATTCTGCAAATTGATTAATGTACTCCCATACATCTTTATTACTTGTATGGAATATATGTGCTCCATATTTATGTACATTTATTCCATCTACATTTTCTGTATAAATGTTTCCACCAATATGAGGTCTTTTATCTATAACTAGAACTTTTTTACCTTTTCTTTTTGCCTCATATGCAAAAATTGAACCAAACAAACCTGAACCTACAACTAGATAATCATATTTCATAACCTTACTCCTTTTATTAAATATTAAACATTTTTACTATATTTTAATTTTAAGACTTTATCTTTTATTTGTTTTACCATCTCATAAGTAAATTTATCTTTTAATACTAAAAGTACTAATAAATA
>CALXJR010000049.1 GCA_944388675.1 uncultured Clostridia bacterium | reverse complement strand
CTAGAAAAGGAAACTGGCAAGAAAGTTATATCTGATAAAAATGCTAAAGAAATAAGAAAGTTAAATTCTGGTGAAGAATAGTAAACGTACTGTTTAAGTTAGCAGTAGATATAAAAAATAAGAATTAGGTGCGGTAAACCCTAGTTCTTATTTTTTATACTTTTAGGAAAGTCAATATATGTAATGCGTAAGTTTCCTTTAAGCTGTTTTCGGAAGGTGTCCCCAAAAACAGGGTCAAAAC
Organism: uncultured Clostridia bacterium; assembly: GCA_944388675.1. Classification (GTDB taxonomy): domain Bacteria; phylum Bacillota; class Clostridia; order TANB77; family CAG-508; genus CAG-245. The sequence goes on along the minus strand of CALXJR010000049.1, from coordinate 10,327 downwards.
ATAATTCACCATTTTTGTAAAGCTTACATAATATATAACATAAAACAAGAAAGGTTATAAGTAGGTGAGACAAATGGCAAATTATATAATAGAAGGAGGAAAAAGACTAGAAGGAGAAGTAAAAATATCTGGCTCAAAAAATGCTTCTTTACCAATAATTTGTGCAAGCATATTAAATGGTAAAAAAACAAAATTATATAATGTTCCAGATATTCATGATACTCAAGTTACTTTAGAAATATTAAGGTATATAGGTTGTAAGGTAAAGAAAAATAATGACAAAATAGAAATTGACTCAAGGTACATAAATAAAAAAGAAATTCCAGAACATTTAATGCATCAAATGCGTTCTACTGTTATTTTAGCAGGAGCAATTTTAGGAAGATTTAAAGAAGTTATGTTTTCATATCCTGGTGGATGTGATATAGGAGCAAGACCAATTGACTTGCATTTAAAATCTTTTAAAAAATTAGGCATAAATATTGCTGAAAACTCTGGATTTATTAGGTGTAGTTGTGATAAAATAGTAGGGACTAATATAGACCTAGATTTTCCAAGTGTAGGTGCAACAGAAAATATAATACTTGCATCTGTTCTGGCAGAAGGAAAAACGGTTATTACAAATGCCGCAAGAGAGCCTGAAATTGTAGATTTGGCAAATATGCTAAAAAAGATGGGAGCAATTATTTCAGGAGAAGGAACTAATATTATACAAATTGAAGGAGTAAAAGAACTAAAAGAAGTTAAATACAGAATAATGCCGGATAGAATTGAAACAGGAACATTTTTGTGTGCTGGAGCAATAACTGGAGGGAAGATAAAAGTTACAAATTGTATACCTGAACACATAGTTCCAATAACATCAAAATTAGAGGAAGCTGGCTGTAATTTACTAATAGAGAAAAATTCAATAGAATTAAAAGCACCAACAAGGCTAAAAGCAGTAGAAATAAAAACAATGCCTTATCCAGGTTTCCCAACAGATATGCAATCAATATTTGGAACAGTTTTATCTGTTGCAAAAGGTACATCTATAATATCAGAAAACATATTTGAAAATAGGTTTAAATATTTATCAGAATTAAAAAGAATGGGAGCAAAAAACAAGCAAGAAGGTAATGTTGCAATAATAACCGGAGTAAAAAGATTATCTGGCACAAATGTCAAAAGTACAGACTTAAGAGGTGGAGCTTCAATGATACTTGCTGGGCTAAATGCAAAAGGAGTAACAAAAGTAACCAATATAGAATATATACTAAGAGGTTATGAGAATATAGATAAAAAATTAAATAAAATAGGAGCGAAAATACGCATTGAAGAGGAATAATAAAGTTAAAGAAAAATCAAAGAGAAATTTATATGACTTTGACTATGAGTCTGAAGAAGAGAAGGAATTAAAGAAAAAAATAAAGGCAGATAAAAAATCTGCCTCAAAGAGGCGTAAAAAAAATAAGGAGAAAGAAGCAAAAAAACGAAGAAAACAAAAAGGACAAGCAAAAAAAGCACCTAGATATGATGATGAAATTATAATAGGTGTAACAGAAATTCCTAGACCAAATGACAATAAAACACAAAAAAGTAAAAGAAAAGAACACAGTGCAATAAATAAAATAAATGTTAAAGAAAAAGAAAATAAAAAACATAAAAAAAATAAAAAAGAATCCAATATCAATAATGATATTGATAATGATTATATAATAGAAGATGCTTATGAAGTAAGAAATAGAGAATTAAAAAAAAGAAAATTAAAATTTAGAATTTTAAAAATTAGTCTGTTGGCTATTGTAATTATTGGAGCAATTGTTTTTGCAATGGTATCTCCTATATTTAATATTACTAATATCACAGTTACTGGAAATAGTAAGTTAACAACTACAGAAATAATAAGCTTGTCTGGAATACAAAATAATGAGAATATATTTAGAATTAGTAAAAGCCATATAATAAATAACATTAAACAAAATGCATATGTAAATAATGTGGAAATACATAAAAGGTACCCTAGTATGATACAAATAGATATAGAAGAACGAGTACCAAATTATATGTTACAATTTGGTAATGGATATGTATATATAAATAATCAAGGATATATGCTAGAAATTTCAAATGAAAAACTAGACTTGCCTATAATTATAGGATATTCTACACCACAAGAAAATTTAGTTGCAGGTAATAGACTATCAGAAGAAGATTTAGAAAAATTAGAAACTGTTATTAGAATAATGAGTGTTGCACAAAGTAATGAAATTGCTAATTTAATAACTTCAATAGATATAAGTGATCCAAATAATTATACATTACACTTAGACTCTGAGAAAAAAATAGTCTATTTAGGAGATTGTAGTAATCTAGAAACTAGAATGTTATTTTTAGTTGGAATATTGGAAAATGAAAAAAATCATGAAGGAGAAATATTCATAAATATGAATTTAAATACAGATAATCCATTCTTTAGAGAAAAGGTGTAAAAGGAGGAAATTAATATTGAATAAAAAACAAATAGCAATAACTTTAGGAATAATGTGTTTAATTCTTACAATGGGTACAGTTGTACAGGTAAGAACAATAAATAGTGCAAATCAGATTGTAGCACAAAGTTTTGCAGATAATGAATTAAGAGATCAGGTTTTAAGATGGAAGGAAAGATATGATACAACATATGCTAATTTACAAAATGCAGAAAAAAAACTAGAAGAGGTCAGAGAAACTGCAAGTGCAAATACAGAAGGCTCAGAGGAAAAAGAAGCGGAACTTAAAAAGAACAATATGTTATTAGGATTAACTAATGTAACAGGAGAAGGTGTTGTAGTTACATTAAAAGATAATGATGCAGTAGATAGCAGTAAAGTATTAGATTTGAGTAATTTACTAGTACATGATGGAGATTTATTAGGAATAGTAAGTGAATTGAAAAATGGAGGAGCAGAAGCAATTTCTATAAATGACCAACGAATTGTTTCAACATCTTCAATTACTTGTGAAGGAAATGTAATTAGTATAAATGGAGAAAAAGTAAGTTCGCCTTTTGTAATTAAAGCAATAGGTAGACCTACAATGTATAGTGCACTAGTTAGACCTGGAGGAACTATAGAATACTTAAACAGTAGAATTATAGCTACAATAAGTCAGGAAGATAATATTACAATAAATAAATATAATGGAGTTATAAGCTCAAAATATATGCAATATGACGAATAAAGAGGTGGAGAAAATTGAAACTAAAAATAAAATTTGATAAAGCAAATATAGCTATGTCTATTAGTGCGTTTGCGGTATGTATTGTTCTGGTTACAGTAATGTTTGTACAATTTAGAACAGTAGAACAAGTTAATGAATCAGACATTGAAAATATGAGAGAAGCAGAATTAAGAGAACAAATATCAACATATAAAAGTAGATATGAAGAAGTAAACACACAATTAGAAGAAACAAATCAAACAATAAGTGAATATCAAGCAAGAATAGAATCTAACCAAGAAGCATCTGAATTACTAGATGAAGAATTAAAACAATCTAGATTATTATTAGGAAAAACAGATGTAGTTGGTGAAGGTGTAGTAGTAACTTTACAAGATAATGATGAATATTCAATTGTAGCAAGTGATTTAATAGATCTTATAAATGAACTAAGATTTGCTGGAGCAGAAGCAATATCAATAAATGGGATACGTATTATAAATATGACAGAAATTGCAGATATATATGGATATATTTTAGTAACACCAAATCAAAGATTGGTTTCACCATATGTTGTAAAAGCAATAGGAAACCAAACATATTTAACAAGTACATTATGTTTAAAAAATACAGGTTTTATAGATAGTTACACAAACACTGGAAGAACAGTAAGTTTAGAACAACAAAAAAACATTGAAATTCCTAAATATGAATGGGATATAGATGCAAATTACATGAAGGAGGATGCAGAACAATGATTTTAATAGCAATAATAATAGGATGTATAATAGGAGCAGTAATAGGTGTTTTTGCACCAATGGTATCATATACATATTCTGGATACTTAGCTATTGCAATAATTGCAGCACTTGATTCTGTTTTTGGTGGAATTGTTGCAACACTTAAGAAAAATTTTAACCTTACAATATTTGTTACAGGATTTTTTGGAAATGCAATACTTGCAATTTTATTAACAATATTAGGAGAAAAATTAAATGTAGATATTTATTTAGCAGCAATAGTAGTATTTGTTGGAAGAATGTTTACAAATTTAGCAATAATACGTAGATACTATGTTGATGTTGTGATGAAAAAAATTGAAGAAAAAAAGAGCAAGAAAAAAGTTGAAAATGAAAAATAAATATGTTAAAATCTAATACCATGAGAGTATAAATAGTTTTATTAATTTTGTTACAAAAATATTACAAAATTATAACAAAACTATTGACTTTTTTCGTGAAATATAATATTCTTAGTTAAAATTAAATGCAGAAAAAAATGGAGGAGTTAATCTTGGCAGTCGGTGATATAATTGTAGGTATAGACATTGGGTCCTCAAAAGTAAGCTTAGTAGTTGGAGAGGTTAACAGCTTCAATCAAGTAGAACTAGTCTATACAGTTGAACATAAGTGCAAAGGAATAAAAAAGACTAAAATAATAGATGAAGATGAAATAGCAAATGCAATAATAAAATCAGTACAAGATGCAGAAAAAGAAGCAGAAATAAAAATAAATTCTGCATACTTAACAATAGCTGGAAGTTATGTAACAATAGTTCAAAATAGTGTTACAAAAACAATAAAAGACAAATATGCAGGAATATCTGCAAGGGATGTATCATCTGCGTTAATGCAAGTAAAAGATATAGATTTACCAGAAGGAAAGAGCATAATAGATATTGTTACAGATAGATTTGTATTAGAAGATGGAAGATCTGTTGACGATCCTGTTGGAAATCTAGTATCATCTTTCACAATAAATGCTCAAGTAATACTTGGTGATAGGGAATATATAAGACAGCTATCAAATATATGTAAAAAGGCAGATTTAGATATTGATGGAATTATTCCAATAACACTTGCTGAAAGAAACTTAATATTAGATAATAATGAGTTAAATGACAATGTAATGATAATAGATATAGGAGCTGGAAATACAGAAATAGGAATTTTTGAAGCTATGGCTTTTGAATATACAAATACCATACCACTAGGAGGAGACAACATCACAAAAGATATACAAATGGTATTAAATATTTCAGAAGAAGAAGCAGAAAAATTAAAAAGACAATATGGACTAGCTATGAGATCTTACATAGATAATGATAATGAAATATTATTAAGTACATCAGAAGATTCTAAAAACAAAGTCATAAAAAGTTCAGATTTAATAGAAATCATAGAAGCAAGAATTGAGGAAATATTTACATTAATAAATAAAGATATTACTAATAAAGGAATTAAATCTAGAATAAATAATGTAGTATTAACAGGACAAGGTATCACTAATATAAATAAAAGCGATGTAGCAGGTAAGATTATTCTAAATATACCAGTAAAATTTGCAACAGGAAGATATATTAGTATGGTAAGACCAGAATACAGAACTGCATATGCTTTAGTAAGATATATAGCAGCAAGACCTTTTGCAAAGAGTGTTTCAAGTAGTATAGTAGATTCAAATTCACATGAAAATTTCTTTGCTACAATAATTGATAAAATAAAAGAATTTTTCTATTCTTAATAAATAAACTAACAGAAGAAATAAAGTAAGTAATGTAATTTAAATAGGGAGGAAGAAACTTTATGATGGTGGATAGCGTAGATGAAAACACAATGTTAGATGGAACAGCTACAATTAAAGTAATAGGTGTTGGAGGAGCTGGAACAAATGCAGTAAACAGAATGGTGGATTCAGGAATAAAAGGAGTAGACTTTATTGCTGTAAATACAGATAGACAAGCATTATTATTATCAAAAGCTGCATCAAAAATTCAAATAGGAGAAAAAATAACAAGAGGATTAGGAGCAGGTGCAAATCCTGATATAGGAGCTCAAGCTGCAGAAGAAAGTAAAGCAGAAATTACAGAAGCTCTAAGAGGAGCAGACATGGTATTCGTAACAGCTGGTATGGGTGGTGGAACTGGAACAGGAGCTGCCCCAATAGTTGCATCATGTGCAAAGGAAATGGGAATATTAACAATAGGTGTTGTTACAAAACCATTTACATTTGAAGGAAAGAAAAGATTAACTCAAGCTGATAGAGGAATTGAAAGCTTAAAAGGAAAAGTTGATACTTTAGTTGTTATACCAAACGACAAATTATTACAAATAATAGATAGAAAAACATCAATAGTAGAAGCATTCAAAATGGCAGATGATGTTTTAAGACAAGGTGTACAAGGTATATCTGATTTAATTGCAATACCAGGACTTGTAAATCTAGATTTTGCAGATGTAAAAGCAATAATGCTTAATACTGGAATGGCTCATATGGGTGTAGGTAGAGCATCTGGAGAAAATAGAGCAGAAGATGCTGCAAAACAAGCTATCCAAAGTCCATTACTAGAGACTTCAATAGAAGGAGCTAGAGGAGTTATAATAAATATTACTGGAGGAAACAATTTAGGACTTCATGAAGTTAATACAGCAGCAGAATTAATTCAAAGAAGTGTTGACCCAGAAGCAAACATTATCTTTGGTGCTGTAATAGACGAGAGCTTAGATGAAGATATAACAATTACTGTAATTGCAACTGGATTTGAGAAAAAAGATGATACAACTTCAAGTATTAGTGACTATACAAGTAAATCATGGACTCCAAAGTCTTCATCACTAGGAAATGACAGTTCATCTTCAGGTGGAGATTTAGACATTCCAACATTCTTAAGAAAGAATAAGAACAAATAATTAAAAAAATAGTTTAATAATATAAAAATAAAGAGGAAATAATCTATTTTTGTAGATTATTTCTCTTTTTTTATGTACAAGATATGACACGATTTTAAAAATTAAAATTGTATAATATTCTTTGTTCAAGATACTATAATTTTATAAAAGGATGGAATAAAAAATTGACTATCTACTTAGATTTAATTTTTTTTGAAAACATTTTAATGAACTATATTATTCTATTTGCTACATTAATAATAGTAAAAAATAAGACAAAACATCAGCAACTAAAAATTATATTATCAAGTACTATTGGAAGCATTTATGCAATAATTGTTTACCTAAACATTTTATCATTTTATTCAAATATTTTTGCAAAAACAATTTTATCTATAGTAATGGTATATGTTGCATATACACCAAAATCGTTTAAACAATTGTTAAAGCAAATATTAATTTTTTATTTAACATCATTTATATTTGGTGGTTGTACTTTTGCACTAATATACTTTTTAAAACCTGAAAATGTAAAAATAAATAATGGAGTATTTGTAGGAATTTATCCTATAAAAGTAACAATAATTGCTGGTGTGATTGCATTTGTTGTAACACAAATCGCTTTTAAATTAAATAAAAGTAGATTAAGCACAAAAAATCAATATTTAGAAATTGAAATATTTTATAAAAATAAAAGTACAAAAGCTATTGCATTATTAGATTCAGGAAATTTATTAAAGGATCCAATTAGTAAGATGCCTGTAATAATATTAGAAAAAGAAATATTTAAAAATTTAGTATCTGAAGACTCTTTAAATTATATGGAAGCAATTTTGGGAGGTGATTATAAAGATTTTGAAAATATACAGGAAGACCAGAATAAAATTAGAATGGTGCCATTTATGTCTATAGGAAAAGAAAATGGAATGTTAATAGGAATAAGAATAGATAAAATAAAAATTATAACTGAAGACGAAGAAACGGAAAGAAAAAATGTAATTGTTTGCTTTTATAATAAAAAGTTATCTAATAATGGTAAATATAATGCACTAGTTGGTCTTAATTTATTGGAAGGAGAAGAAGACTATGAACTTGCTACAAGTATTAAAAAATAGTGCAAATGTAATATATGTTAAATACATAAAAAATGACGATGTAGAAATATTACCAATATTCTATATAGGAGGAAGCCAAACACTTCCACCACCACTTTCATCAGAAGAGGAAGAAGAAGCAATAAAAAAGTTGTCGAAAGGTGATAAACAAACACGACAATTATTAGTTGAAAGAAACTTAAGACTTGTTGTATATATTGCAAAGAAATTTGAAAACACAGGGACAGGTATAGAGGATTTAATATCAATTGGAACAATTGGACTTATGAAAGCTATAAATACATATGATGCAGGTAAAAATATTAAACTTGCAACTTATGCGTCTAGGTGCATAGAAAATGAAATACTGATGTACTTAAGAAGAAGCAATAAAATAAGAGGAGAAATATCAATAGATGAACCATTAAATCAAGATGGAGATGGAAATGAATTATTATTATCTGATATTTTGGGAACAGACTCAGATTCAATATCTAGAAGATTAGAAGATGAAGTTGATAAAAAACTTTTAAAATCAGCTATAAGTAAATTAAACACAAGAGAAAAAAACATAATGGAATTAAGATTTGGTTTTATAACAGGAAATGAAAAGACACAAAAAGAAGTAGCGGATATGCTTGGAATATCACAAAGTTATATATCAAGATTAGAGAAGAAAATAATAAATAAAATGAAAAAAGATATTTTAAGTAAAACAGGTTAATAGTATATATAAACTTTCTTTGGAAATAATAATATCAATATTATTTCAAAAGGAGGTTTTTAATTTGATAAACAAGGTAGAAATATGTGGTGTAAATACTGCAAAATTACCTGTGCTATCAAATGAAGAAAAAAATAAATTATTAATAGAAATAAAAAATGGAAATCAGGAGGCAAGGGAAAAGTTCATAAATGGAAACTTAAAATTAGTGTTAAGCGTTATAAAGAGATTTTATGGAAGAGGAGAAAATTTAGATGACTTATTTCAAGTAGGATGTATTGGATTAATAAAGGCAATGGACAATTTTGATTTAAGTCAAAATGTTCAGTTTAGTACTTATGCAGTACCAATGATAATAGGAGAAATACGTAGATATTTACGAGATAATAATATGGTTAGAGTAAGTAGATCAGTAAGAGACTTAGCTTACAAGGTATTATCGGTAAAAGAAAAGGCAATGAGGGAACAGAAAAAAGAACCAACAGTAGAAGAAATAGCTAAAATATTAGGAGTAGAAAAAGAAGACATAGCATTTTGTTTAGACGCAATACAAGAACCAATATCTTTACAAGAACCTGTTTATGGAGATGAAACAGATAATATTTATGTAATGGACCAAATAAAAGATAAAAAAAATAGTGACGAAAATTGGGCCGAAAATATAACAATATCAGAGGCTATGAAAAAACTTAAAACTAAGGAAAGAAATATTATAAATAAAAGATTTTTTGAGGGCAGAACACAAATGGAAGTAGCAGAAGAAATAGGAATATCTCAAGCACAAGTTTCAAGACTTGAAAAAAGTGCAATAGATCATATTCGAAGAATATATAAATAGGAGCTGTTTTTGGGGACACCTTCCAAAAACAGGGTTCAATTTATAATCTTCTTAGATTAAGGAAAATTCGATGTAAATAATAAAGAATAATTCCTATAAAGTTGCTTTTATAGGAATTATTTTTATAAAAGAACATATTATATAAATAGTAATTGAAGATTAAAATACAAAAAAAAGATTTATAAAGAAATTAATAATGAAGAAAGTAATACTAAAGGAGGAAAGAAAATGAATGGAAAAGGATTAGATTTTAAACATAAAGAAGTAATAAATATAAATAATGGTAAAAGAATGGGATATGTTCAAGATGTATGTGCTGATTTAGAGACTGGAGCAATTACATCAATTATTGTGCCAGGAGAAAGTAAAATATCGAATATGTTTACTAATAAAAATGATATAATGATTCCATGGAATAAGATACATTGCATAGGCGAAGATACGATATTAGTAGACATATAATATGTATAAAAATAAAGCAAAAACAGAAGAATAACATATCAAATAAAAAGTTGTAAAAAAATATAAAAAATTGTTGAAAAAAGTATTGACTTTAAATTACTTATGTGGTAATATAAGAATGTACGAAATAACAAGCGAAAATAATATATATTTTTATATATAAATTAGTAAGAAACGTAGAGCAATTTTAAATATAAACAATTAATTACTAGTTTATTATTTTGCCCTTAAAAATCTGACAAAAAAGTTTAAAAAAATTAAAAATATGTATTGACAAATCAAAATAAAAGTAGTACAATAACATTCGTTATGTGATTAACAAAATTACATAATAAAGAGCACATTGAAAAGTAAACAATAA
>CALXJR010000048.1 GCA_944388675.1 uncultured Clostridia bacterium | reverse complement strand
ATTTTGATTATTTAATGGGTTGCGATGTAGATTTAAATAATGTAGATGTTGTTGAAGAACTTACAAATTGGGGTAAATGGTATTTACAAACCACTAATGTTGATGGATTTAGAATTGATGCTATAAAACATATTCGTGCTTCATTTTTTGTTGAATGGCTAAAAGATTTAAGTGAATTTTCTCAGAAGAATTTGTATACTGTTGGTGAATACTGGAGTAGCAATGTAAATTCATTAAAAAGTTATTTAGATGAAACAGGTAATATAATTTCTTTATTTGATGTTCCGCTTCACTATAATTTGTTTAATGCTTCTCATAGTAATGGCCATTTCGATATGAGAACTATTTTTAGTAATACTTTAGTAAGTGTTGCACCAGAAAAAGCTGTAACATTTGTTGATAACCACGATACAGAACCTGGACAATCTTTAGAGTCTTGGGTTTCGGATTGGTTTAAACCTCATGCTTATTCTTTAATACTACTTAGAAAAGAAGGACTTCCTTGTATATTTTATGGAGATTTATATGGTATTCCAACAAAGCAAATTTCTGCAAAAAAAGAATTATTAGAAAAACTTCTTTATGCCAGAAATCATTTTGCTTATGGCACTCAAACAGATTATTTTAATGACCCAAATATTATTGGTTGGGTTCGTGAAGGTGATTCTGAACATCATATGTCTGGAATGGTTGTAATTATGACTGTATCTACAGGTGGATGCCTTCAAATGAATGTTGGAAAACGTTTAGCAAATTCTGTTTTATATGATTATTTAGGAAATATGCAAGAACCTGTATATGTTGATCAAGATGGAAATGGAATCTTTTATGTAAAAGATGGAAGCGTTTCTGTTTGGGTAAAAAAAGATTTATAGAAAAAAGTTACAATTTCTTAATTATTAGAAATTGTAACTTTTTATTTAAATTTTATTTTTTTCAATATTATTAACTGCAATTATTGCTTTTATTTTTATGCCTTGTTCTTTGAACATTTTTTCATGCTCTGTTTCTATATTTGGTTGGTCTTGCCAAAATTCTTGTTCTTCACTTAAATTCTGTGTTGTTTTTTCTATTGTAAATCCTGACTGTTGTAAATATGATAGAGTATCAAAATATAAATTATCATCATCTGTTTTAAAATATATTTTTCCTCCTGGTATTAAAAACTGTTTATATTTTTCTAGTTGTCTTGTATGAGTTAATCTTTTTTTATGATGTTTGCCACGTGGCCAAGGATTACAAAAGTTTATATATATTCTTTCTATTTTATCATCTTGATTAAATATATTTAAAATTCTATCTATATCATATCTAGTAATATATATATTGTCTATATCTGTATTAAATTCTTTGTATTTTTCTTCTATGTTTCTTTTTGCTAAACCAAGCATTGCATCTATTAAATCTATTGCTATAAAATTTATATTCTTATTTATAGGTGCAATTTGTGATATAAAACCACCTTTACCACAGCCAAGCTCTAAATATATTGGATTATTATTATTAAATAATGTTTTCCATTTTCCTTTATATTCTTCTGGATTATCTATATAAAATTTACTTGCTTCTAATTCTGGTCTAGCCCACTTTTTAAATCTTATTCTCATTAAGTTTTCTCCATTTATTACTATTTTACATATTCATTTAGAGGTTTTATTTTATATTGTAAGTCTCCTAATTTTTCTGTTGTTACATATCCTGATGGTGCATTTATTACATCTGGAATTCTATTTACTATTGTAGCACAAGTTAGTTCTACAGTTGCTGGTTTTTCTACTGTTATTGTTGTGTTTGGTTCTCCTTCAACTGTCCATTCATTTTTATCAAATTCATCTGGTGCATATACTTTTCCTATACATTCAGATTCTATTGTTATTCCTTCTTCTGTTGTAGTTGTAACAACTGCACTCATTCCTGTTGCATCTCCAGCTTTTACAGTTGCACCTAAGGTTGATGAATATATATCTTTTGAATAAGTTGTTGGTACTGTTACTTGTGTTTGTGATTTTACTGTAAGTCCTAATTTTGAACATAACCAACCATTTACATTCCACATATATGAAGGTAAATATTCTCCAGATTCTATTATTTTTTGTCTTTCTTCATCACTTATTTTATCTACTGAAGCTACTTGCTCATCAAATTCTTTTAATGTTAGTCCAGCACCATGAGCTTTAGCAAGTGCTATTCCATAGTCTTCTACATTGTAACTTGAACTACCTTTTATTTTAGTTATTTTTTGTGTTGAACCTGCAATTGATGTTATTAATTGTCCCCAATATATATCTTGATATCCGCTTCCTGTAATTGTACAACCTGTTTTCTTTGCAAGCTCATCTATTTCTTTTGTAACTGTTGGATTTGAATTCCATGGGAAGAATGCTTCCTCACAAGTTGTTATTGCATTTATACCAAGTCTTGCACAAAGCATTAATGCATCTTTTAAATCTTTAATTAAACTCATTGTTTCTACTACACATATATCTGGCTTAGTAGTTCTTAACATATCTTCTGCATCTTCTAATGATGTAACTTTAACATTCATTTTTTCTTTCCCCATAATTTCGCCAATATCTTTACCTATAACATTTGGATTAACATCTATTGCTCCTACTACTTCTCCACCTTTTTCTAAAACATACCTCATTGTGTAAACAGCCATTTTTCCAGTACCAAATTGTACTACTCTTACTTTTCTTTCCATAATAATACCTCCTAAATTTATTTTTTATATTATAACTTAAATTAAGTTTTAATATGCATTTAGCGGTTAAAAATATTATATACAAACTGCCAAAATCCTTTGAAAATTCCAATAAATACTTTTACTATAACATTAACAAAAACATTTTCTTTATATAAATTTAACATCCAGTCATGTGTAAATGGAATTACCCAAAGTATTAAAAATATTATTATAAATATTACTATAACAAAAAATATTGTTAATATATCTTTTAATGTCCATCTATGTTTTACCCTATAACCTAAACTTCGCAAATAATCTTCATATTGTTTTCTATATTCTAGATTTGCTTCTTTTTCCAAATTTTTTCTTAATTTTTCTTGTTCTTTCTTATCTAATTTTTGATAATTATTTTGCCATTCACTGTTACTTGTTTCCGCATTATAATAATTACTAGTATTGTTTTGAGAATTATTGTTATAGTAATTGTTTGAATTATAATTTTCATTTGTATATGTATAATTTTGATTATATTTTGATGCTTCTTCTGTTTCTAATTTTCTATCATATTCTGCTCTTTTTTGTTCGTCACTTAAAATGCTATAAGCTTCATTAATTTTTTTCATCATTTCTTCTGCATTCTTTTTATTTTCTGGTAGTTGTAAATCCGGATGATATTTTTTGGCAAGTGTTCTATATGCTTTTTCTATTACTTCTTTTGAAGCTTTTTTACTAACCTCTAGTATGTCATATAAATTCTCCATAATTTTCCCCTTATATTTATATAATCTCTTTTAGTATAACATTATTTTTTTAAAAAAAATAGTATTTTTATAGTTTTTATGTTATAATATTATCATGTTTATTTATAACATAATTTAATATTGTAAATGGAGTGAAAATAATTGAAGATAACATCAGACGATGAGACATTAGCAGAAAACAAGGTTTTAATTTTATATATACTTGAGAAAGCTAATAAAGCACTAACAAATGATGTATTATATAAAATAGTTTTAGAAGCTGTAAATATGAATTATTTCTATTTTCAACAGTTTATATTAGATTTAATTAATGTAGGTTATGTTTTTTCTTTTCAAAAGGAAGAACAAACTTTATATAGCATTACAGATAGTGGTAAAAGGACTTTAGATTTAACTTTAGACTTATTACCAGGTATTATAAAACTTAAAGCAGATACTAATTTAAAGCCAATTTTAGATACAGCAGAAGAGGAACAATCTATTGTTGCAGAGTATACTCCTCTTAGCGAAAATAATTATACAATTGTATGTAAGGTTGTAGAAAATAACGAAACAGTTTTTGAAGTAAAAACTTTTGCAGGTTCTAGAGAACAAGCAAAAGATATTGTTGATAATTGGCAAAATAATGCAAGTGAAATTTATCCAAAAATTTTAGAAATATTAACAACCAAAAAAGATGAGAAATAATTTTTGCCCAAGAGAAGCTTTCCTCTTGGGCAAAATATTTTATTATTTTAATATTGTCTTCCCCAGACTACCATTTTATCTGCTTTTTTACCACAGCATACACATGTATCTGATATTTTTTCTTGTTCAAATGGAATGCATCTAGATTTTGCTCCTGTTAGTTCATGTATTTTCTCTTCGCATTCAGGATCTCCACACCACATTGTTTTTATATATCCTTGATTTGAATTTATTTTTTCAATAAATTCATCCATGTTTAAAGCAACACTTGTTTTTCTATTTCTTAATTCTTCTGCCATTTTAAACATATTGTTTTGAATTTTTTCTAATAGGCTTTGAATCTCTTCTTCTAAATTGTCTAATTTTACTGTGATTTTTTCTAATGTATCTCTTCTTACTAATACACATTGTCCATTTTCTATGTCTCTTGGTCCAATTTCTAATCTTACTGGTACACCCTTCATTTCCCAATAATTGAATTTGAAACCTGGTGTGTATTGTTCTCTTGTATCTAACTTTACTCTAAATTTTTTATTTAAGTCTTCATAAATTTGTGTTGCTTTTTCTATAACTCCTGGCTTATTTGCTGCTACTGGCACAATTGCAACTTGTATTGGCGCAACTTTTGGTGGTAATTTTAATCCTCTATTATCTCCATGCACCATTATTACAGCTCCTATCATTCTAGTAGATATTCCCCATGATGTTTGGTAAGCATATTCTTGTTTTCCTTCTCTGTTTTGGAATTTTACATCAAATGGTTTTGTAAAGTTTTGTCCAAAATAATGTGAAGTACCACCTTGTAAAGCTCTTCCATCTAGCATTAATGCTTCTACTGTATATGTTGCCTCTGCTCCTGCAAATTTTTCTGTTTCTGTTTTTTGTCCTTTTAATGCTGGTATTGCAAGTAAGTTTTCAAATATATCTTGATAAACATTAAGCATTTCTTGTGTAAAGTTTTTAGCTTCTTCTGCTGTTTCATGTATTGTATGACCTTCTTGCCATAAAAATTCTCTAGAACGTAAAAATGGTCTTGTTTCTTTTTCCCATCTTACAACACTACACCATTGGTTATATTTATATGGCAAATCTCTCCATGAACTTAACCATTTAGAATACATTGTATCAAATATTGTTTCTGATGTAGGTCTTATACAAAGTTTTTCTTCTAATTTATTTCCACCACCAATTGTAACCCATGCAACTTCTGGTGCAAAACCTTCTACATGGTCTTTTTCTTTATTTAATAAACTTTCTGGAATTAGCAATGGCATAGATAAGTTTTCTACTCCATGCTCTTTAAATTTTTCATCTGCATATTTTTGTATATTTTCCCATATTGCAAAACCATATGGTCTTATTGCTATAAATCCTTTAACTGGTGTATAGTCTGCAAGTTCTGCTTTCCTTACAATATCTGTATACCATTGTGCAAAATCGTCTTCTATATTTGTTATTTCTTTTACAAAATCATTTTTATTATCACTCATAATTTCTACTCCTTTTTTTCATTATTTATACTACTTAAATCTGCCTCTCCCCTTGCGGGCATTGGAGCCTCTTTGTTTTCATCATTGATAGTTTCTTTATCTTGCTTTTGTGATAATATATCTTCAATTACAATTTGTTCATTTTCATCTACTTTATATTTTGGAAGTTCTGGCAATTCATCTAATGATGTAAGTCCAAACATTTTTAGAAAATTTGATGTTGTTGCATACATGGTTGGTCTACCCGGTAAGTCTGCCTTTCCAACATTTTCTATTAGATTATATTCTAATAACTTATAGATTGTGGCATCAGAACTTACTCCTCTTATTTGTTCTATTTCAGCTCTTGTTATTTTTGGATTATATGCAATTATTGCTAAAGTTTCCATTGATGCCTGACTTAAATTTGGCTTACTTCTTTTATCAAATATTGGATATAAATATTCATACATCTCTTTTTTGGTCGCTAATTGATAACCATCTTCTACTTTTATTATTTCTATTCCTCTATCTTCTTTTAAATAATCTTGTTGCATATTATTTATAATAGAAATTATTTCATCAGAAGATAGTTCTAAAATCGCCATTAATTCATTTATTTTTATAACTCTACCAGCTGAAAATAATATTGCCTCTATTGCTGCCTTTTTTTTATCTAGCTCCATTTTGTTTCCCTTCTTTTATTTTTAATATATTTATATTACCATATTTTGATACTCAAATTCAAGCAAATGTTATCTAAATATATAATTTTCTTGAAATAAATTTAATTTTGTGTTATTATATAAATAGCTTATTTGTAGAGGTGTTAATTATGATTGAAGAGAATAAAAAGGATATTGAAATTGTTTCTGGAAACGGAGAAGATTTAAATATTTCACCTGTTTATGACAATTTAGATATTGTTAAACCAGATGAAGATTCAACTCCTAAAAAGAAAATTATAATTCCAGAAGAAAAGAAATAAAGAATCGATACTTATAAAAAGTATCGATTCTTTATTTTTATGCATGTTTTCCTTTGCCTCTTTTTTTCTTTTTCTTTCCTTCATCTTGTATAGGATCATCATAGTCATATTCTTCTGAATCTTGAGTTTCTTCATCTGAATTGTTAAATTTATATGGATTATCATCCTCATAATTTTGGTTATTATCAGAATTATCATCTTGCTTATTATATAAGTCATAATCATATAATCCGTATCCATCATAATCATCATAATCTGGATTCATTTTTTTATATTTTCTTACTAGTACAATAATTGCAACTATTATAACAATTACGATGATTGCTACAATTGCTATTATTATAGGCATTTTTTGATTGTTATCTTCATTTGTTGTTTCTCCTACTACCTCACTTGCAGAAGTAATTTTATTTACTATTAATTGATATGTAACAATTTCTTCTCCATCTGCTGAAGTAAGAATAATATTTATTATATTTTCTCCTTCTTGTAAATTTTGATTTCCATCTATACCTACACTTGCCATATAATCATTTGCAACTGCATCTATATTTAATGAAGAATAATCTTGCTCATCCATATTTATATTAACTGTATATGAGTATATATCAGGGTCAAATTCAGGTATTAATTCTAAACCTTCTATTGTTAACTTTTCCAATTTTAGTCCACTATCTTCAGCAGTTTCTTCATCTACAGTATTTTCTGAAACTTCTGTATTATCCATAACATTTGGTGGAGTATTTTCTTCTACTAACGGCATTCTTGTTACATTAACTGTAATAGTTTTACCACTACTTAAATCTGTAACTTTAATAGTATTTGTTCCTTCACCTAGATTAACATTAAATCCACTAACTGAATTTCCGTTAACACTAATCGAATAATTTGATGGAATGTCCGCTTGAACTCTAACACTACTTTTATCGTTTTCTACAGTAAGTGTGTCTCCATTTTCATATTTTGTTCCATCAATTGTTATTGTTGAAAATGTATAAGTTTCACCTGTTTGTTGTTCTCCTCCTTGATTTTCAGAGCCAGTACTTGGTTGCTCTGGTTCAGGGTCAGGAGTAGGCTCTGGTGTTGGTTCTGGTTCTGAAGCAGGTTCTGTAACTGTTACATTTATCGTTTTACTTCCAGTAACTTCTGATGGAGGATTTGTAGTTGATACATTATTTGCAGTTATTGTAATTGTAGCAGTTCCTGCAGAGTTTGCAGTTATCGTTATAGCTCCTCCTTCATTTACTCCATTTTCTGCCCATACCTCTGATTTACTAACGCTTGCAACATTTGAATTTGATGAAGTAATTGTAAATTGTCCTCCACAATTTGTTGCTGTTATTGTAAAACTAGTTGTTTCACCTTTATTTAATGTCACACTAGAAGTACTAACACTAAAACTACCTGTAGCAGCATAATTTGAAACACTTGCAAAAGTCAGTGCTATTAATATAATAAGTGTTATTAAAATAAATTTTTTTAATGCTTTTTTCAAAATATTTTCCTCCTATATTTTTATTTGGCTTACTCCCATTATATAATTCTTAATTTCCATATAGTCTGTTGCTCTTACATTTCCATCATTATTTACATCGGCTGCTTTTAGTTGTAAATCAGTTAATGTAGATACTTCCATTATATAGTTCTTTATCTCCATATAATCAGTTGCTCTAACTCTGCCATCACAATTTACATCGCCTTTAACTATAATGGTCTTTTTTTCATTTGTATCTTTATTTAGAATTATATATCCTGTTCCTACATTTTGCGTATTTTCTATAGTTACATCATTGTTGGTTATTTGATAATTTTTTATACCTAAAAACTCAGCAACTTCTGATGCTTTAACTTCTGGTACAGTTATTACATTTTCTCCATCTAGTTTAATTTTTTCACCACTTGTTTCTGGCTCCTCAGGATTTTGAGAAGGATTATCCACACTTTCTCCACTATCAGTAATATCCACAATATTGGTTAAATACTGACTTGCGACAAATCCTACAATTCCATTATATCTAATTTTATACCATGTATAATTTTCATCTGTTTTAACATCTTTTTGTAAAATTTCTACTTTCTCACCTTTTGAAATAGTAGTTAATTTTACAGATGAAGAACTAGGTTCAGCCCTTACTCTTAGCATTCCTTCCGTTACATTTACTGTAGCTGTTGCAACTGCAGGTTCTTGTTCTATTTCTATATTTTCATCTGATGTATCACATGGTTTTAAATATTGACTTGCTACAAAACCTATTACTCCATTAGATAATTTTACTTTATCCCATTTCATTCCTGAAGAATCTGTTGATGTCTCTCTTTCGAGCATTGCTACAACTTCATCTACTACATTTATTGTACCTATTGCTGAATAACTTGTACCAGGTCCGCTTCTTACATTTACAGCTGTTCCAGTAGAATAATATAGTGGTCCATCTGCTTCTGTCAATGTTGATGGTAATTTATTTAATCCTGGCATATCATTATATACTGGTATTATGAAATTTAAATTTGCATCTAATATTCCATTTGTTAAATATGTATTATATAATCTACTTGTTTGTCCTGTTGGGTCTTGTATATTTGTCATATATTGATGATGAAATAATTGTGATGATGTTACAGAAACTGTTTCTCCTGTTTTTAATATTCTACTTCCTACTACATCCCATTTATAAAAATATGCTGTATTTTGTCCTGCATTTGTATAACTATCTGCTAATAATTTTGCTCCTTCAACAATTGCTGTATATTGATTATTCCAGCCATGGTCTTTTGCATATTGTAGTCCATTTGATACAGCATTTCCTTCATCATTTGCCCCATAATTAAAGAAATTATAATAACCTTCATATCCTGAATATGTACCACTAACAGAAGCGCTTCCGTTTGATCCGACTTCTTGTATTATTTTTGTTGCAATACTATATGGACTCATATTACTTTCTTTAGCAGCTTCCATTATTATTTGCGCATAAGACATTGTTCCATGTCCTTCTATATTTACAGAAGTATTCATAAATGTATTCTTTATTATGCTTTCAACACCTGCAATATTTTGAACACTTTCATTATATGTCATTTCTAAAAATTGAAATACTAAAACATCGTTTTTTATAAAGTTACGTGGATCCATATAATATTTAATTATACTATCAGATGCACAGGCATAACCACTTTCCACATTTCCACAACTGCATTTCCATAATGGGTCTGCAGAGTTTATTACTCTATTATGCCCACAATCTGTTTCGTTTGCAACTAAATCATTCCAAGAAATTCCCGTATAATAAGCTTCAAAATTCCAATTTGGATGTTGATCTTGTAGTATTCTTAAAGCATCTTGATATGATTCTGGAAATGCTTCTATCCCACTTTTTATAGTCTGTGTATATGTTGTTTCTGCATATAATATATTAGCATTTAATAACATTATATTAGCTAATATTATAAATATTAATATTACAAAAAATTTTTTATATATTTTTTCGACTTTATTCAACATTTTCCTCTCCAATTTTTATAAAATTTAGCAAATTTTATCATATAAAGTATATCATTTTACTTTTATTTTAGTCAATCTTTTTATATGATTTGTAATCTTTTTGTAACATTTCCGTCCATTTTATACGGTTCTTTTGGGGCAAAGAAAAAAGAGGAATGGTTATCTACCATTTCCTCTTCTTTCTTATCTTAAAGGAATTTATTTATGTTCTTTTTATCTAATTATATAGCTTCTTTTTGTTCATCTGCTTGCTCTTCTTGTTTTGAACTATCGTCTTCTTGGTTAATTACTTCTAAACTGCTAACAGATACTTCATATGCAACTTTATTTTCAACAGTTCCATCTTCATGTTTTTTCTCATATTGTCTTGATTGGACTCTTCCAACAACTTTAACTTCTGTCCCAACTTCCATGTTCTCACAAAATCTTGCTGTTCTTCCCCATGCTATACATGGTATGTAATCTGATTTGCTGTAAGCTCTATTTACAGCAAGT
>CALXJR010000047.1 GCA_944388675.1 uncultured Clostridia bacterium | reverse complement strand
ATTTGATGCATTTAATGATGGTTATGGAAATAAAGTAGAAATATTAAATGATGATGGTAGAAGAGTAGTATATGGCCATTTAAGAGAATTTTATGTAAAACCTGGAGACAAAGTAACAAAAGAAACAGTAATAGGAATAACGGGTTGTAGTGGAGGTTCTAGAGTTCCACATCTTCATTTAGAAATAAGAAAAGCAAATACAGATGAAACAGGTTTAGATTATACAATAAATCCATTAGATGTACTTCCTAAAATAGATTTAAGTAATTTAAAAGAAGAATTTGCACAAGAGCCATATGCGCATTTATGGAGAATACTAGTATCTGATAAGCCTTGGAGCTTTACCAAAGAAGATGTACCATATAGTGAAGATAAAAATTTAATAAGATAGGAGAAAACAAATGAAAGAAAAATTTATAGCATTATTGAAATCAACAAATAGAGAAGGAATGGACAATCTACTTGCATTCTTAGAAAAATCCGACTTTTATAGAGCACCTGCAAGTACTAGATTTCATGGAAATTTTGAAGGTGGTTTACTAGAGCATAGTATGAAAGTATATGAAATATTTAAAGAAAAAATAAAAAACAGTGGACTAAATACACCGGACGAAACTGTTAAAATAGCAGCATTATTACATGATATTTGTAAAACAAATTATTATAAAATAGATTATAGAAATGCAAAAAATGCAAGAGGAGAATGGGAAAAGGTTCCCTATTATACAGTTGAAGACACAATACCATATGGTCATGGAGAAAAATCTGTAATGATGCTTACAGAATACATAAAATTAACAAATGAAGAAAAATATGCAATACGTTGGCACATGGGATTTACAGAACCAAAAGAATTATATGGAACAATAGGAGAAGCCTACAAAAAATATCCTATTGCATTATTGCTAAATGAAGCAGATTTAGAAGCTACATATTTCTATAATATATAATTTATAACTATAATTTGCAGCTGATTGTAATTTTTGTATAAAAAACTTAAATTATACCAAAATAATATTGGTGATAAATATGAAAATTTCTTGGATAAAATCTTCAAGCGATAAAAACAGTTTTAAAATTCCTGAAAATTTAGGATTTAATGTAATTTCTTTAAATGATAATGATGAAGTAGATCAAAAAATTGATGAATTAATTAAAAACCATTGTAATACAATAATATTATCTAATGAGATTGCAGGATTTTCGCAAAAAATTAATAATGAATATGCTAAAATGAAAAACATAGATATAATAATAAGCAGAGATAAGTACTATAAACTTTGATGGAGGACTTACTTGGAAAAGATTTTATTTATATGCATAGGAAATAGTAAAATAGTAGGAGATAGTTTAGGCCCATTAATTGGTTCTATTATATTAAATAGTAAAGAAATGATTGAGAAAAATAATAATATCATAGTAGAAGTAATAGGAACAATTAGTAATCCACTTGGGTATTCTAAAATAGAAACAGAAATTAATAAAATAAATAGAGAAATGTACGATAAAGTTATTATAATAGATTCAGCTTTAGGAAGTAAAAATAATATAGGAGAAATAAGTATAAATAATACTATAATTATTGTTGGAAAAGGTACTAATGAAGGTAGAGCTCTAAATGGAGATATTATTATAAAAGGAATAGTTGCACAAAATTATTATAACAAAGAAAAGAATCAAGAATCTTTAAATAAGGTTAGCTTAGATGAGATAGAAAAAATAACAAAAAAAGTTTTAAAATTTATATATGCAATAATAAAAAACAAAGTATAAAAATAAAAATAAATGGTAATAATTTCTATATAAATTAAATGTTTATATAGGAGGAAAATTATGAATAGAGAAAATATGAAAAATATTATCATTTTAAAGAACTTACCTTCTAATTTAATAGATGAGGCAATTATGGTTATAAAAGACAAAAACAAAAATTTAAATTATGATGAGTTTATAACAACTCAAGAAGAAACAAATAATATTGTTCAAGGTTACATGAATGAAGAAGATTTAAAGAAGATAGAAAAAATAAAAAAAGAAAATAGAAAATATATAATTAAAGAAGCGGAAATGGTTGTATCAAATTACATTAGTAAAATGGACAATCATATAAAAGAAAATAGAACTAAAAAAATAGAATTAAGATATAAAAAAATTAAATTATTAAATTTCTTTTTAGGGTTAACAACTATTTTAAGTATTATATTTTCAATTATATTATGATTAAACGAATAAAACCTCTTTCTTTGGAATATAAATTTATAAAACAAAGGAAGAGGTGTTTTTATGGAAAAAACTATGACCCCAGAAGAAAGAATAAAAAGAGCACAAGAAATTTATTATAGAAGAAATTATTACAGGAACAATTATTCTGTACAAAGAACTAGAGAAGAAAAAATTGATCAAGAAGCAGGAAAAAGAAAATTAATAAAAAAGATGTTAATACAAATTAGTATTTGTACTTTAATTTATGCATTAATATTTTTAATAAGTAATTCAAATCAGTTATTATCTAAAGATATTATAAATAAAGCAAAAGAAATATTATCATATGATATAAGCTTTGACAATTTAAAAAATATTGTATTGGAAAAATTTAATAATATAAAAAATAAAGAAAATGTAAATGAAGAATTAACTAATACAGAAGGAAACCAACAAATAGAAAATAATGAAATAACTAATGATATAGATGCTAATATAATAAATGAAGGAGTTGGCGGAACAGATGAACCTCTTCAGACAAATGAAGAAAAAAGTCAAGAACAATTAGATGTTGAATATATAAAGCAAAATTATAGTATTATATGGCCTTTAAATGGAACAATAACCTCAAAGTTTGGTCCTAGAACACCAACAGATATTATATCCGCCAACCATTGTGGACTAGATATTGCTGGAAATATTGGTGATGGTATTATTTCTGCTATGGATGGAACTGTTACATTGGTCTCTGGTGAAGGTGATTATGGAAATCATCTAAAAATAGAAAATGGAGAAATAACAACATTATATGCTCATTGTAGCAAAATTTTAGTTGAAAATGGAGAAGTAGTAAAGCAGGGAGATAAAATTGCAGAAGTTGGAGAGACAGGAAGAGCAACACGGACCTCACTTACACTTTGAAATAAAAAGGCAAAATAGATTTGTGAATCCAGAAGAAATATTATCTTAAAAAGAGGAAAATATATGAGTATTAAAATTGATTTAAAAATATTTCTATTTGCTTTAATTTTTTTGTTAACTAGACAAATAGAAATTTATACTTTACTAATGATTTTTGCTTTTATACATGAACTAGGCCATTTATTTACAGGAATTATCTTAGGACTTAAACCTGAGACTATATCAATTATTCCAACAGGATTTTCTATATCATTTAAAAATGATTGTGATAATTATAATAAGAAAATTAAAAATGCAAATAAATTAGCTTTAAAGAAGATGATAGTCGCATTTGCTGGCCCATTAACTAACATATTTACAATAATATTAACATATTTTTATAATGTTATAACAAAAGATTTGTATTTCTTAAATATTTCTTTAACATTAATTATATATGCAAATATTTTGATATTCATTTTTAATATGTTGCCCATTTATCCTTTAGATGGAGGGCGAATTTTTAAAGAAATTATACATATATTTTTTGGTTTGAAAAAATCTTATTATATTACAAACAAGGTTTCAAATATAGTTACAATTATACTAACAGCGCTTGCGAGTATATACATATTAATTTATAAAAATATAGCTATATTAATTATAATTTTATATTTATGGTTAATTTTAATAAAACAAAATAAAATATTTAATAACAAAATGAAGTTATTTAAATTAATATCTCAAAAAGATATTGAAAAAAACGAAAAACAATAGTAATATAGTAGCAGATGGGAGAACTATAAATATGAAACCAGAAGAAAAATTATATAATTATGTTAGCAAAGTTACAAACAAATTATTAGAAAATGTATTAAAACCAGATGAAAAATATGATGATGTAAAACAAATAGATTTTGAAGAATTAAAAAGATTAATAGATAAGTATGATTTGCAAGGTATAATATTAGATATAGACGGAACATTAAGGCAAAACATGGAAAAAATAGATTATAGAAATATTAGATGGATTCTTAAACTAAAGGAGCTTTTAAAAGTTTGTATGGTTTCAAATGGAAAAGATGAAAGAGTTGAGAACCTAGCTCAGAGAATGAATATTAAATATATTCCACTTGCTTTTAAACCTTTAAAAAGAGGATTTATTGAAGCTACAAAGGATATGGGAGTAGATCCTTCTAAGGTTCTTGTTGTTGGAAATGAGTATTTAGCAGATATTTTTGGAGGAAAAAGAATGGGGATGAAAACAGCTATTATAAAAGATTCACAAGAAGACGAAGAAGAAAGATAAAAAAATCTTGCAATTGTCAAAATTTTGTGGTAAAATATAGCGGTATAAAAATACTACTTTTAGTTTGCTTTATAAAAGTATTATAAAATAAACTAAAATCCTTACTTACATACAAATGTAGGTTATATATCCAAAGGGAGGTGAAAGTAATGAATAAATACGAAAGTATAATCATTATTAATCCATCTGTAGATGAGGAAAAAGTTAATGAATTAACAACAAGATTTACAGACATGATTAATAAAGATGGAAATGTAGAAAAAGCTGATAATTTAGGAAAAAAGAAATTAGCTTATCCAGTAAAGAAAAATGCTGAAGGTATATATGTAGTGTTTTACTTTACAGCAAATCCAAACTTAATAGCAGAATTAGAAAGAAATTACAGAATTACTGATGATGTTATTAAATTTATGACAATCAAAGTAGAAGAATAATAATTAAAAATGGAGGTCATATATGAACAAAGTAATATTAATGGGAAGATTAACAAGAGATCCAGAAGTTAGATACACTCAAACATCTAATACATTAGTTGCTTCTTTTACATTAGCCGTAAACAGAAGATTTGTAAGACAAGGTGAAGAAAGACAAGCAGATTTTATTAACATAGTTGCTTGGAATAAAACCGGAGAGTTTGTTAGTAAATATTTTAAGAAAGGTCAACAAGTAGCTGTAGTAGGAAGACTACAAACAAGAACTTGGGATGATGACAAAGGTCAGAAACATTATATAACAGAAGTTATAGCTGAAGAAACATACTTTGCTGATAGCAAGAGAGATGGAAATACTTCAGGAGACTTTGATTCAAACTTTGGATCAGATGTTACAACAACTGGAAATGATTCTGAATTTGAAGTTTCATCAGGAGATGACCTACCATTTTAAGTAAAATAAAAAAATAGGGAGGTAAAAAATAATGGCAGATAAGAGACAAAATAGAAGAAATAACAATGATGACGATTATAATCCAAAATATAGAAAAATGAGAAAAAAAGTTTGCCCATTATGTGCAAATAAAGATTTAGTTTTAGATTATAAAAATGCTGATCAATTAAAAAAATTCATTAATGATAAAGGAAAAATATTACCAAGAAGAGCTACAGGAGCTTGTAATAAACATCAAAGAGATATAACACTTGCTGTAAAAAGAGCAAGACAAATTGCTATATTGCCATATACTCAAGAATAATTTATTTCATTATATCATAATTATAAAAATGTAATTCTTTTGTAATATAAATGAAATATAAATATATTGACTATATAAAAAAAGAATAGTAAAATAAAAAATGTAAATAATATTATTGTAAGAATTATGAGAAAAGGAGAAAAATATGATGAAAAATAAATCAATGTTGGTTATTGTCGGATTTATTATACTAGCTCTTGTAATCGTACTAACTTCAGATACAGTATTTGCAGATGCAATTATTATAGGTGGTAATTCTACTGAAAATACAGTAACAGGAAACACTGTTGGAAATACAACAGCAAATGTTCAAAATACAGTTACAAATACAACTACTACTCCACCAACTACTACAAATACTACTAGAGTAAATACAACTAATACTGCTAATAATACTCAAACTTTACCTAAAACAGGAGTAACAGATGGATATGTTGTTGCAATATTAGTAATTGTTTGCGCTATATCAGCAATATACGCATATAGAAAGATTCGTGATTATAATATAAAAGACTAATTATTTTAGTTAATATATAAAAACAGATTATATCTATATTTATAGGTGTAGTCTGCTTTTTTTATTTTTCTACACATCTTACAATAAATCTTGTTCCTTTAATGCTATTACAAGTCATAAGAGTAACCCATTTTTCACCATTAGTCTCTTGTGTTGTACATGAAAAATCATTATTTTCTATTTCAAACATATTTGTTACATTATAAGATACCATATTTCCTGATAAATCATAAATGTTAATCTCATCTCCTTGTTGTAAGTTTTTTATTTTAGCAAAAAAAGTATTATCAATGTAATTATGTCCTGCAATACATAAATTTCCTACCTCATTTGCCATTGGACCTGCAAATCTACATGGGGCAATTGTAAGTAACTCATCAGAAGTAGATGAAATAATGGGATAATCTATTTTTATTTTATCAATTTTTATTACTCCTATTATAAATGGTTCTGTGTCATCTTCTTCTACATCATCATTAAAAAAACGGGTAGAATAATTTGAGTTATTTGAATATAAAGATGTAAGTGTAAAAGTATTAGCTAAATCTTTAGCATGATTTTCTTTACTTTTAATATTAATTAAAAAAGTAATAAAAAAAATAAAAAAGATTATAGTAAATAATATGCATAAAAAAAATATTAGTTTATAAAAATTAAATTTTTTATCAGGACTAGAAGAATATATATAATTATCAGTTGCTTTAATTTCTTTAGAATTTAATATTTGATTCATTATTTTATCTCCCAAAAATATAATTAAATATAAGAATAATTTATTTTAATTAATAAAAAATAAATAGAAGAAGTATTATATTCTAATTATAGTTTTGACAAAAAATATAAAAAAATTAATAAAATTTAAAAAAAAGATACAATTTCTTTTTAATATATGATAGAATAAGAACGATTAAAATTTAAAAGATGGAGGAGATAAAATGTCTGAAGCTAAATATAAGAGAATTTTATTAAAACTTAGTGGAGAAGCTCTTGCGGGAGACAAAAAAACAGGAATTGATGCAGATGTTATTGGAAAAATCTGTGATGCAATTGAAGAAGTTAGAAAATTAGGAGTTGAAATTGCAATAGTTGTTGGAGGAGGGAACTTCTGGAGAGGAAAATATGGACCTCAAATGGAAAGAACAACAGCAGATTATATGGGAATGCTTGCAACTGTAATGAATGGTTTGGCACTTCAAGATGCATTAGAATCAAGAGGAATGTACACAAGACTTCAAACTGCAATAGAAATGAGACAAATTGCAGAGCCATATATCAAAAGAAAAGCAATTAAACATTTAGAAAAAGGAAGAATAGTAATATTCTCTTGTGGAACAGGAAACCCATATTTTACAACAGATACAACAGCAGCTCTTAGAGCAGCTGAAATAGAAGCAGATGTAATATTAGTTGCTAAAACAATAGATGCAGTATATTCTGCAGATCCAAAAATTGACAAAAATGCTATAAGATATGAAAAAATAACATATTTAGATATTTTAAATAAGGACTTAAAGGTTATGGACTCTACAGCTACATCATTATGTAGGGACAATAAAATTCCATTAATAGTATTTGGAATTTCTGACCCAGAAAATATTGTTAGAGCAGTTAAAGGTGAGAAAATAGGAACTCTTGTAGAAGGATAATTAAGAGTCTATTATTAGTAAATAAAATATAATAGGAGAGGATTAAAATTATGGACTTTAATAGTATAGAAGAAAAAATGAAAAAAACAATTAGTGTATTTGAAGAAAATTTATCAGAAGTTAGAGCAGGACGTGCTAACCCAAATATTTTAAATAAAATAACAGTAAATTATTACGGAGTTCCAACTCCAATAAATCAAATGGCTGGAATATCTGTTCCAGAACCTAGAATGATATTAATACAACCATGGGATATGAGTATGCTAAAAGAAATAGAAAAAGCAATTAATTTAGCAGAAATAGGAATAAATCCAAATAATGATGGAAAAGTTATAAGACTAGTGTTTCCAGAGTTAACTGAAGAAAGAAGAAAAGAATTGGTAAAAGACATAAGAAAAACTGCAGAAGAAGCAAAAGTTGCAATAAGAGCAATAAGAAGAGAAGGATTGGATATAGCAAAAAATGCTCAAAAAAATAGTGAGCTTACAGAAGATGAGTTAGAATCTGCAGAAAATAAAATACAAAAAATGACAGATGCAAAAATTGCAGAAATAGATGAAATTTTAGAGAATAAAGAAAAAGAAATTATGACAGTATAAAGGGGATTAAGAATGGAAGATATTAGTAAAATGTTAGATTTAGATAATTTACCAAAACATATTGCCATAATAATGGATGGAAATAGAAGATGGGCAAAAGCTCATAATTTAGATGTTGCTCAAGGTCATAAAGAAGGAGCAGAAAATCTGAAAAAAATTGCTAAATTTGCTAATAAGATAGGTATAAAATATATGACTGTTTATGCTTTTTCAACCGAGAATTGGAAAAGAACCAAAGAAGAAGTTGGAGCATTAATGAAGTTACTTAAATTTTATATAATGGACTTTTTTAAATCTTATGATGAAAATATTAAAATTAAAGTAATTGGGAAAGTGTCAGAATTACCAAAGGATATACAAGAAGAAATAGCTAAAGTAGAAGAAAAAACAGAAAATAATACAGGTCTAGTTTTAAATATTGCATTCAATTATGGTGGAAGAGATGAAATTACAACTGCTGTAAAAAGAATTGCAGAAAAAGTAAAAAATAACGAAATTAAAATTGATGATATTAATGAAAAATTAGTTTCAGATAATTTATATACAGCAGGAGAGCCAGATCCAGATTTATTAATAAGGACTAGTGGTGAGGAGAGAATAAGCAATTTCTTACCATGGCAGATTTCTTATTCAGAATTTGTATTTACAGATAAATACTGGCCTGAATACGATGAAAAAGAGCTACTAGAATCAATTAAAATCTATCAAAAAAGAACAAGGAGATTTGGTGGCAATAAATAATACGAAAGGTTTAAATAAAAATGAAGAGAGTTTTGTCAGCAATGATAATGTTTCCACTAGTGTTAATAGTATTTTTATTAGGAAACAAATATGTTGTAGATATTTTTGTTGGTATAATAGCATTGAGATGCATACATGAATTATTTCATGCCTTTGAGCAAAAAGGACACCATCCAGTAAGATGGGTGGGTTATTTATCAGGAATTGCAATAATGCTTATACATATAATTCCAAAAAAATATGCACTAATAACAATTGGAGCAATTATTCCAATATCAATTTTACTTTTATTTGTTTTGGTGCTTACTAAAAAAACAAAAACAAATGTAATTGATATAGCTATTACATTTTTCGGAGTATGCTATGTAGTTTTATTTTTAATGTTTATGTCTATAATTAGAGATATGCAAAATGGAAAATTTTTGATATGGTATGTATTTATAACTTCTTGGATGACAGATGTTTTTGCATATTTAACAGGAATGACAATAGGAAAACATCACTTTACAGATATTAGTCCTAAAAAAACAATAGAAGGTTGTATAGGTGGAACAGTTGGAGCAACAATTTGTTTGATAATTTATACATTATTAATTAATCATTTTGCAGGATTAAATATTAATTTAGCAATAATGACTTTTGCCGGAATTATTTTAAGTGTAATTGGCCAAATTGGTGATTTATCTGCATCAAGTATAAAAAGATATTGTGGAATAAAAGATTTTAGTGATTTAATACCTGGTCATGGTGGGATGCTTGATAGAACAGATAGTGTAATATTTATTGCGCCATTTGCATATTTAATATTTATACTAATATTTTAAACTTAATAGAAAGGTAAGTTACTATTGAAGTAGTAACAATGGTTAAATAATTTGATTAGTTTTTTAATTAGTGCAATTAAGGTTATATTTTTATTAGGTTTTTTAATAGGAATACATGAAACAGGACATTTTCTTATAGCAAAATTATGCAAAGTAAGAGTTAATGAATTTGCTATAGGATTTGGCCCTAAAATATGGCAAAAGCAAGGACTAGAAACAAAATATGTACTAAGAGCTATTCCACTTGGTGGATTTGTTAGTATGGAAGGAGAAGAGGAACATTCTGATAAAGAAGGTTCCTTTAGTAAAGCGAGTATTCCTAAAAGAATAGCTATAGTTTCAGCAGGAGCTTTAGTTAATATAATTTTTGCAATTATTGTTTATTTTATATTATCTACAAGTTCTACTATTAGCTATACTTCTAATATTGTAAGTGGTCTAGAACAAAATTATGCAGCAGAATCTAGTGGAATTCAAGTTGGAGACAAAATATTAGAAATCAATAATAAAAACATTACAACATCACAAGATGTAAATGAAATATTAGAACAGACAAAAGGCTCACAAGTAAAAGTTGAAATAGAAAGAAATGGACAAAAACAAGAAATTAATTTAATTCCAACAGAGCAAAAATATAAATCAACAGGAATTTATTTACATGCATTAGAACAAAAATCAACAGAAATTGTTGCAATAGAACCTGGAAGTAGCGCAGAGAAGCAAGGATTACAAGTAGGAGATGTAATTACTAAAATAAATGGAGGAGATGTAACAGAAAATCCAGAAAAACTAATTGAAGTATTGCAAAACAGCACAGAAAATAGCTTAAATTTAGAAATTGAAAGAAATTCTTCAATTTTGCAAATTAGCTTAATACCAGATGAGCTATCTGCTTATTATTTAGGAGTTACATTCCAAATGCCTGAAGATACATTTTTTAATAGAATTTATTATTCTTTATATGATACAAAAGAATTTTTAGGTTCTATTGGTGAAAGTATAAAACAATTATTTAGTGGTAATACGTCTACTGCAGAGCTTATGGGACCTGTTGGAATATCTGAGGTTGTTGTTCAAACAAATGGAATTAGAGAATTTATATATAT
>CALXJR010000046.1 GCA_944388675.1 uncultured Clostridia bacterium | reverse complement strand
GGTAGTTCCTGTTGGAATACAAGGTAATTTTAAACCTTTTACTAAAGTAAAACTTAATTTTGGTAAACCTTTAGATTTTAGTAAATTAGATAATAAAAATCCAGAAAAAGATAATTTAGAACAAGCTACAAAAGAAATTATGGATAACATAATTATGTTGACAAAACAGGAAAAATAAGGTATAATCTATACCGTAAAAAACTTTTAAGTTAAAGAAAACTACTAAATGAGAGATGAAGGATTTTATGGAAAAATTTGAAGATAATTTAACATTTGAAGATATAATTAATCAAACTTTAAAACAAATAAAAACAGGAACCACAGTTACTGGTACTGTTGTAGAAATAACAAAACTTGGTGAAATATTTGTTGATATTGGTTATAAAGCAGATGGAATAATTCCAAGAAATGAATTTTTTAGTGAAAAAGGTTTAGAACCATCAGAAGAATTTAAAGTTGGAGATAAAATAAAAGCTACTATTTTAAAGCTTAATGATGGTCAAGGCAATGTTTTAATGTCTTATAAAAAACTAAAAATAAATGAAATAAAGAAAGAATTTAAACAAAAAGTAGGTAGTAAAGCTATTTTTGAAGAAACTGTAACACAAACAAATAAAAATGGAATCATTGTAACATATAAAAACTTAATTAGAATTTTTATACCTATATCACTTTGTGATATTCCAAGGGACGAAGATATAAATACATATAAAGGTAAAACAGTAAAATTTAAAGTAATAGAAAATGATGAAAAAGGCAAGAAGATAATAGGTTCTATAAAAGCATTAGTAGAAGAGGAAAGAAAGAAAAAACTAGACGAATTCTGGAACAATATAGAAGTTGGAAAAAAGTATATTGGTACTGTTACAAGTTTAAGCGATTATGGAGCTTTTGTAGATATTGGTGGAGCTCAAGGATTATTACATATTTCTGAAATAACATGGGGAAGAAATCAAAATCCAAGAGATATTTTAAAAGTTGGACAAGAAATAGAAGTAAGGGTAATTGAATTAGACAAAGAAAATAAAAGATTTAAACTTACATATGAAAAGAAAGGTCCAAATCCTTGGAATAAAGTTGGTGAAAAATATCATATTGGAGATGTAGTAAAAGTAAAAGTATCTAAACTAATGCCATTTGGAGCATTTGTTGAACTTGAAAAAGGTGTAGAAGGTTTAGTGCACATATCTCAAATATGTGAAAGAAAAATTTCTAAACCAGAAGAAGAATTAAAAGAAGGACAAAAAGTTAATGCTAAAATAATAGACATGGATTTAGAAAATAAAAAAATGGAATTATCAATTAGAGAATTAGAAGGAACATCACAAGAATATAAAGAAGAGTAATTTTGAAGTTATAAAATAAAACAAGAAAGTACAAAACCTGGGCGAAAAATAAATTCGCCCATTTTAATAGCAAATTACATATAAATAAAATAGGGGGAAAGATAAATGAACAATAAAAATATAAGAAACATAGCAATAATAGCACACGTAGATCATGGAAAAACAACATTAGTTGATGCACTTTTAAAACAAAGTCATGTTTTTAGAGCAAATGAACAAGTAGCAGAAAGAGTAATGGATTCTGGAGATATAGAAAAAGAAAGAGGAATAACAATACTTTCTAAAAACACATCAGTAATGTATAATGGTGTAAAAATAAATATAGTAGATACTCCTGGGCATGCTGACTTCGGAGGAGAAGTTGAGCGTGTTTTAAAAACTGTTGATGGAGTTTTACTATTAGTTGATGCATTTGAGGGCCCAATGCCTCAAACAAGAGAAGTTCTAAAGAAATCTCTAGCATTAAACTTAAAACCAATAGTTGTAATAAACAAAATAGATAGACCTGGAGCAGAACCAGAAAAGGTTTTAGATAAAGTAATAGAACTATTTATAGAACTAAATGCAACAGATGACCAACTAGATTTCCCAGTAATATATGCATCTGCAAAAAATGGAATTGCAAAAATGCATCTAGAGGATGAATCTGATAATATTACATGTATATTTGATACAATTATAGATAAAATTGCACCACCAAATTGTGATATGGATGGTAGCATGCAAATGCTAGTATCAAACATAGATTATGATGATTATTTAGGTAGAATAGCAATAGGTAGAGTTGAGCGTGGAAAAATAAAAAATGGAATGCCTGTTGCTATATGTAAACAAGATAAAACAGAGCAAGGAAAAATTGCAAAATTATTTACATTTATGGGATTAAAAAGAGTAGAAGTAGATGAAGTAGATGCAGGCGACATTGTAGCAGTTTCAGGAATTCCTGATA
Organism: uncultured Clostridia bacterium; assembly: GCA_944388675.1. Taxonomy (GTDB): domain Bacteria; phylum Bacillota; class Clostridia; order TANB77; family CAG-508; genus CAG-245. The sequence continues at coordinate 8,745 of CALXJR010000046.1, read as the reverse complement.
TAAGTATAGGTGATACAATTTGTGATTCATCAAATCCTGAAAAAATACCATTTGTAAATATAGATGAACCAACAGTATCTATGACATTTAGTGTAAACAATGGACCTTTTGCAGGTAGAGAAGGAGAATTTGTAACTTCAAGACATATAAGAGATAGACTATTTAAAGAACTAGAAAGAAATGTAAGCTTACGTGTAAAAGAAACAGCATCTCCAGATAGTTTTGAAGTATGTGGAAGAGGAGAATTACACCTTTCAGTATTAATAGAGGAAATGAGAAGAGAAGGATTTGAGCTTCTAGTTTCACGTCCAAAAGTTATATTTAAAGAAATAGATGGTGTAAAATGTGAGCCAATAGAAGACCTAGTAGTAAATGTTCCAGATGATGCAATAGGAACAGTTATTGAAAAACTAGGAAGACGTAAAGCAGAAATGAAGAACATGGAACCAGCAGAACCAGGACATACAAAAATAGAATTTAAAATACCTGCTCGTGGACTTATAGGATATAGAACAGAATTCTTAACAGATACAAAAGGAACAGGAACAATGAATTCAATATTTGATTGTTATGAGCCATATAAAGGAGAAATACAATCAAGAACAAGAGGTGTTTTAGTTGCATTTGAACAAGGAACATCAATAACATATGGATTATACAATGCACAATTAAGAGGAGAATTATTCATAGGACCTGGTGTAGAAGTATATGAAGGTATGATAGTAGGAATAAACTCTAGAAATGAAGATATAGCAATCAATGTATGTAAAGAAAAGCACTTAACAAACACAAGAGCCTCAGGTTCAGATGATGCTCTAAGACTAGTTCCACCAATTCAATTATCATTAGAAAAAGCAATAGAATTTATTGCAGAAGATGAACTTGTAGAAGTAACACCAAAAAATATTAGATTAAGAAAGAAAATATTAAACAACAAAGAAAGAGAAAAAGCAGCAAGGAAATAAAACTTTCGCCCAAAAGGAATGCCCATTTTTGGGCGAAATATTTATTATAAAAACAAAACTTGTTAATCAAAAAATATTGGGTAATTGGGGGTATTATGGAATCAACAATAAAGAAATTAATTTCTAAGGAACAAATAGATCAAAGACTTGAAGAACTTGCAAATGAAATTGATAGAGATTATAAAGGAAAAGAAATTATAGCTATTATAGTCTTAAAAGGAGCTGCTTTTTTTGGAATAGAATTATCATTAAAATTAAAATCGAATGTTCAATTTGAATTTGTTAAAATATCTAGTTATTTAGGGACAGAAAGTACTGGAAAAATTAATAATGAATTAGATATAGATGAATCTAAGGTAAATGGTAAAGATGTACTAATAATAGAGGATATTGTAGATACTGGGACAAGTATGGATTATTTGATAAAACATTTATCAAACAAAAATCCAAAAAGTTTAAAAGTTTGTAGTTTATTAAGTAAGCCAAGTAGAAGAAAAGTAAATGTTCATATAGATTATCTAGGCTTTGAAGTGCCTAATAAATTTATAGTAGGCTATGGATTTGATGATGAAAAAGGCTTAAATAGAAACTTACCATTTATAGGTTATAAAGAAGTATAAAGAGGAATAAAAAATGAATAAAAAAATACTACAAAAAATTAAGGAAAATGCATTAGAAAGGCATATACCAATTTTGATGGATGATACATTAGAAGTTATTGATAAAATTTTAACTGAAAAAAAGCCGGAAAAAATCTTGGAAATTGGTACTGCTGTAGGATATTCAGCAATATGCTTTTCTGAATATTTGGCAGAAAGTGGAAGAATTGATACAATAGAAAGAGAACATGATAAAGTTGAAGAAGCTAAGGATAATATAAAAAAGGTAGGAGTAGAAGAAAAAATAAGAATCTATGAAGGTGATGCAGTAAATATATTACCAACATTAAATGAACAGTATGATATAGTATTTATAGATGCTGCAAAAGGCAAATATCCTTTCTTTTTAGAACAAGCACTACGTATGCTAAAAGATGAAGGCATTATACTTGCTGATAATATTTTGTATAAAGGTTATGTAATGAGTGATTATAATAAACATAAACAACGTACAGCGGTTACTCACTTAAGGCAATATATAAAAGAAATAACGGAAAATCCAAACTTAGAAACTACTATATTAGAAGTTGGAGATGGACTGGCAATATCAAAAAAAATAAAATAAAGTCAATTATTTGACCTTATTTTATTTTTTTAAAATGTAGAATATTGTATTAACGAATATAAAACATCTATTACAAAAATCATGGTACATAAATTAATTGCAATAACTTGTAACTTAATAGGTATTTTAGATGATATAAATGATAAAAAGTTTTTAAAAACGGGAAATAATATATAGTTAAATACTAAAGCCACCACACCCCATGCTATAGAAAAAAATAAGCAAATTCTACCATTTATATTTAAAAATTCATTTTTATAATCCCACAACCATAAATTATATAATGCATCTAAAGCATATCCAATAAAATATTCAAATATTGAAAAAACAATTACAGCTGCAAAAAAGAGTTTTATTGGCTGGTCTTTAAACTTATCTAAAAATACCAATAAAATTAATGCACCAAAACCATAAATTGGGCAAACAGGACCAAATAGGAATCCTCTATTTGCAAAATGACCTAACACAAAATAGCTGTAGATAGTTTCTAAAAACCAACCTACAAATGAAAAAATAAAAAAATATGTTAGGTAACATTGAAATTTCGTTAATCTTCTATTAAATCTATTATCTTCGGTGATTACAACTAAAGACGTTGAGTCCATAAATTTCCCCCTAATAAATCTATAATAGCACAAAAAGTGTAAAAAGTAAATACACAAAATTATTGAAAAGATACCAGTTTTCTGGTATTATATAAACATAACAAATAGAAAGGAAGTAGAAAAATGAAAAAGCCAGAATTACTTGCTCCAGCAGGCTCTTTTGAAAAAGCAAAAGTTGCATTTATGTATGGGGCAGATGCAGTATATTGTGGAACGGCATCATTATCATTAAGAAGCAGAGCAGAGGTAGATGATAATGACTTAGAAAAAACAATAATATATGCTCATAACATAGGAAAAAAGGTTTATGCAGCATTAAATATATATGCATGGGATTCAAATTATGAAGAAATAGAAAAGCAAGTAAAAATGCTAGATAAAGTTCATGTTGATGCAATTATTGCTTCAGATGGTGGAGTAATACAAAAAATTAGAGAAATTGCACCTAATATAGATATTCATGTAAGCACACAAGCAAATGTAATAAGTTATCATAGTGCAAAATTTTGGTATGATAATGGAGCAAAGAGGGTAATATTAGGTCGTGAAGCAAGTAAAAATCAAATTGAAGAAATAATGAAAAATAAACCAAAAGACTTAGAAGTGGAAATGTTTATACATGGAGCATTGTGTTGGGCTTATTCAGGAAGATGTTTTTTAAGTCAATATTTATCTTGTAGGTCAGCAAATCTTGGAGATTGTTCTCAAAGTTGTAGATGGGCATATAATCTATACATAGAAGAAAAAAATAATCCGGGAAATTTAATGCCTGTAGAAACTGACGAAAAAGGTACATATATATTATCTTCAAAAGATTTATGTTTAATAAAAGAAATTCCTCAAATTATTGAAATGGGTGTAGATAGTCTAAAAATAGAAGGAAGATTAAAAACAGAATATTATTTAGCATCAGTTGTAAATGCCTATAGGAATGCAATAGATGATTATATGCAAAATCCAGATAAATATGATTATACAAAATATTTAAATGAATTAGAAAAAGTAAAAACAAGAGGATTAACAGAATTTTATTTTAATGACCCAAACAATAAAGATTTTCAAGAATATGAGGGAAAACAATATAATCCAAACTTTGAATTTGGAGGTAAAATTTTAGAAGATAAAGAAAATGGAATAGTACTTGTAGAAATAAAGAACAAATTAAGTATTGGAGATACATTAGAAATATTAGTACCAAACAAAATAACTCCAGAAAAATTTATAATAGAAAAATTATATGATAAAGAAACTAACGAAGAAATTCCAACCATAAATCCTGGAAAACTTGGACAAAAAGTGAAAATGTTAATACCTTATAATGTAAAAAAAGGTTGGATATTAAGAAGAAAGAAATAATAACGAATTTTTCGCCCGTTTAAGATGTTCCTTCTTGGAACATCTTAAATGGGCGATTACTTCTCTAGTTTAAATGAAACAATTATTGATATAATAAATATTAGCAAACACTGTAAAAGCAATGCTGGATTTTTATTAATGCTATTTACGAATAAATTATAATTTGGTAATAATACAAAAACTGACCCCATTGTAAATCCAATTATTGAGTAAAATGTAGTTTCATGATATTTTTCTAGAAAATATTTTATTAATTTTATAAATACAAATCCACCTAATAAAATACCAATTCCCATAGGTATAAGTATTTGCAAATTTATAGAAGCGATTGCAGAAATATATTTAGAATAAATACCTAAACACATTAATATAACAGTATTACTAATTCCTGGAACTACAATTCCAATAGACATTAAGAAACCTGATAAAATTAAATATAAATAACTAGAAATATTATCAGTAGCTTCTAATGTATAGTTTAAAGGTAAAAATTTTTCTATTAAAATTAAAGTAATTCCTATCAAAAATGAAAAAACTATTGGAATTACTTTTTTTATTGTTATATTAGAAGATGCATTTAGAGATGCCTGTTTAAATAAAGCAGGCACTGTTCCAATAATTAGTCCTACAAAAGCAATTCTACAAAATATTTCATATTGTGAAAATAAGTATTTTATGATATTTCCAAATAATATGATACCAATAAGAGTTCCTGATGCAATAGGGAGTAAAAAAGAAATATTATTTTTTATATCTTTAAAAAAATTACAAATACAATTTATAAGTTTCTCATATATACCAAATATGACACAAAATACTCCACTACTAACACCTGGGAGAATAGCACCACAACCAATCAAAATTCCAATAAAAAAATTAGTTAAATGTTTCATAAAAGCTCCTGAAAGATTTATTTATTAAATTGTATGCAATCAAAATAAAAATATTATTAGGTCATGCACAATGTATATAAATAAAACATATATTGTGGTATAGAAAAAAATGGAGGTATGCATATGCTAACCGTTTCAACTTTTGGATTTTTAGCTTTTTTACAATCTGCAATATTTGTTGTTGGCTATATATCAAATAATAATTTGTTTCCAGAACCATTAACTCAAGAAGAAGAAAGAATATATTTAAATAGATTATCTAAAGGTGATGAAGAAGCTAAAAATATATTAATAGAAAGAAATTTAAGACTAGTTGCACATGTATGTAAAAAATATTCAGCTACAAAAGTAGATCAGGAAGACTTAATTTCCATTGGTACAATTGGATTAATAAAAGGTATAAACAATTTTAATATGGAAAAAGGTGCAAGACTTTCAACTTATGTATCAAGATGTATTGATAATGAAATACTAATGTATTTAAGAAGTACAAAAAAACTTGGAGCAGAAGTTTATTTAGAAGAAACCATAGGAAAGGATAAAGATGATAATTCTATCACTTTAAAAGAGGTATTAGAAAACGAGGAAAAACCAATAGATGATGAAATTGAACTAAAAATAAGAATAAAAAAATTATACGAAAAAATAAAAACAGTTTTAAAGGATAGAGAAAAAACCATAATAGAATTAAGATTTGGACTAGATGGTACAAAACCTAAAACACAAAAGCAAATTGCTAAAATGATGGGAATTTCAAGAAGTTACGTTTCTAGAATAGAAACAAAAGCATTAGGAAAGCTTGCAAAAGAATTAAAAGAATAATTAGTTTTAGGGATGTTTTTAATATAAAAGCATCCTTAAAAGTAGTAATGAAGCATAACTATTCACAGTCTTAAAAATAATAATTTATTTCAGCAAAGATATATAAATTTTTTCCAACAAAGTATATGCTTGCTGTAAATTGTAACAACATAAGTGAAAAATTTCTAGCCTTTGAACTAAAAACTATTTATTTTTTGCAACTTTTATGGTATTATAAAAATGCTTATAATTTTAAAGAAAAGGAGCTTTTTATATGCCACAATTAATGGAGGAAAATTCAAAGAGTGGAACTAATCAAAACACCTTAATAATGTTAAGCAAAGAAATAAGGAAAAAATATCATACTACAGATACTCAAAAATTATCAACATTTATACAACGTCTTTTTAGAATGGAGGCAAAAATTCTAAAAGGAAAATATCCAAAACCTAGTGAATTTGTAAGTATATATTCATTAGGACAAGCTATAATGGATTTGAAAGAAAGTAAGCAATTTGATGAACTATTAATAGCAGATGAAAAAATTAAAGAAGATAATTTACAATTTAATGGAGAATTTTCTAATAATAATGATGTAAGAAGGGTAAATTTTTTAACGGCTATAATAATGCAAATGAGAGGTATGCAACAAAGAGATAGACAAATAATGTATACCATTGTTCAAAATCATAATATTGGAAAAGAGACAGATGAAAAAGATAACTTACACGGATTAAAGGGAGCTCTAAGATTAGATTCATATCCAGAAAGATTATCTGGATTTTCAGAAGAAGAAAAAGATATAATAAAATTTGCAATAATTCAACATTCTGAGTCAGATGCAAGAAATCAATTAGAATTAGAAAGATTACCTTTGGAATTAAGACCTAGATATAAAGTTTTTTTAGATGTTTTAAAAGATGCAATTAGATTAGATAATATAAAAATAGATCCAAGAGTACATGATGTACAAACTAGAATAGATATTTTGGCATTACAAACAAAAGAAAATAAGACAAAGTTAGAAAGTGTAGCATATGAATCATATAGCAAGATTATAGAGGTACTAGATTTAGAAGAAGAAGTACAAAGTATAATGCAATATTTAAGATTGATAAAAGAAAAAAGTAAAACTTCAAGTATAGAAGATGAAGATTTAGATAGAGATTAAAAATAAGGAGAAAAAATGTTAGTTAGTATAATAGTTTTAATAATATTAATTTTTATAAATGCCTTTTTTGCTGCTACAGAAATGGCATTTATATCTTTAAATGATAACAAAATAAAAATGATGGCAAAAGAGAAAAATAAAAAAGCAATGAGAATACAAAAGATGTTAGAAAATCCAAGTAAATTTTTAGCTACAATCCAAATAGGAATAACACTTGCAGGTTTTTTATCTAGTGCATTTGCTGCAGATACATTTGCTGATAAATTGGCTCCAGTATTAAATAATTTAATTCCATTTATAAGTGTTACAGCATGGCAAAGTATTTCTATAGTAATAATTACAATAATTTTATCTTATTTTACACTTGTATTTGGAGAACTAGTACCAAAGAGACTAGCAATGAAATATTCAGAGAAAATTGCTTTTACAGCATGTGGCATAATTAAAGTATTATCAGTTTTAGCAGCTCCATTTGTTAGTTTCTTAACATTTTCTACAAATGCTATATCTAAATTGTTTGGTGTAACTGGTGAAGAGCAAGATACTGTTACAGAAGAAGAAATAAAAATGCTAATAAATGAAGGAAAAGAAAATGGAACAATAGAAGAAGAAGAAACAGAAATGATTAATAATGTTTTTGAATTTAATGATAAAGTTGTTTCTGAAATTATGGTACCAAGAACAGAAATATTTGCTTTAGATATGAATTTAACAATTTCTGAAGTAATTGATGAATTATCAGAAGAAAAAAGATATAGTAGAATTCCTGTATATGATGAGACAATAGATGAGATAAAAGGAATTGTATATGTCAAAGATATTTTGTTATCACAAAAAAATAAAAATGTAAAAATAAAAAGTATAATGAAAGAGGCTTACTTTGTTCCAGAAAATAAACTTGTAAATGAATTATTTGAAGATTTAAGAAAAAATAAAAAACAAATAGCAATTGTGGTAGATGAGTATGGTGGAACTGCTGGAATGGTAACAATGGAAGATATATTAGAAGAAATTGTTGGTGAAATATATGATGAGTATGATAAAGAACAAACAAAATATAAAAAGATAGATGAGAACACATATTTAATAGAAGGAAATGTTGCAATATATGATGTAGAAAAAATATTAGGAATAGAAATAGAAGAGGGAGAATATGACACTTTAGCAGGTTACCTTATTGAACAATTAGGAAGAATTCCTAAAGAGAATGAAAAGCCAGTAGTAGAAACAAAGGAAGCAACATATAAAATAGAAAAAGTAAAAGATAAAAAAATAATAGAAGTGAAAGCTTGTAAAAACAAAAACGTTACACAATAATTAATACAAAAACACCCGCATTCAAAACTATTTATTACAAAAGTTTTAAATGCGGGTGTGTGTGTCCTTATTGTTCAGGACAACAGGAAATCCATGAAAAACTTTTCGGTCGCGGGCAGTTTCATAACCGAGGTCATAAAAGGCCCGTTCTTCTTGAAACGTTCGGCGCAAAACTTCTCATATGCCTCAATAAAGGCACAAGAAAAATCTTGCTCAGTAATAAGCATTTCGTGTTGCAAGTTTTTAAGGTCTTTATCCACTTCACTAAGAAGTTTGGTAACAAATTCCCGACCCTTGTGTTGCGGAATGTTATCATTGCTGATTTTTTCGAGTGTGGTTGTAATTTCGTTAAAAGCAGGCCACGAATAGCCATAGTGTGAAAGTTTGTACCAGGCTTCAAGAATCTGAGAAAA
>CALXJR010000045.1 GCA_944388675.1 uncultured Clostridia bacterium | reverse complement strand
TCACCCCAGCTTTTTATTAGCCGAAACATTACTACTTTTTGCTTTCGTTTCTTTATTTTCAGAGTTTATATTTGCAGATTTTGTAGTAGTTTTCTTAGTAGGTGATTTTTTAGTTGTCGTTGCTTTTTTTGCTTTATCAGTTTTTGAAGTTGAACTAGTTTTCTTTTTAGTTTCTTTTGGCTCTACTTCTTTTTTAGCATCATTTTCTTTTTCTATATTTGCCATTTTTATTACACTCCTTCTTCTAATTCATAAATTATATTACTTGCCATTACAAGACCTGCAGTTTCCGTTCTCAATATCCTTTTACCAATAGTTATAATGCTACAATTTGACTCATTAAATAATTGTATTTCACTATCTGAAATACCACCTTCTGGTCCTATTAATATTCCTATATTATAATTTTTTTGGTGCTTTAACATTCTTAAGGTTGATTTTAAGCTATTGTTTTTCTCATTTTCATATGCTACCAAAAATGCATCAAATCCATCAATAAGTGGTAATATATCTTTTGTTTTTATTGGATTAGAAACCTTTGGTACAATATCTCTCATTGATTGTTTAGCTGCAATTTCAGAAATTTTTCGCCATCTTTCAATTTTCTTTACTTCATCTTTTTCATTTAGCTTTACAACAGTTCTTTCCATAATTACAGGAATTATCTCTTTAATACCAATCTCTGTATTTTTTTGTATTATAAATTCCATTTTATCAAATTTAGGAAGTCCTTGGAATAATGTTATATTTACATTTGATTCTGTTGTTTCATTTATTGTTTGTTTAATTTTACAATTAATATATTTTTTTTGTATTTCATATATTTCAGCAATATAATTTTTTTCTGTATCTTTATTACAAATTTGTATTGAATCTCCTACTCTTTTTCTTAACACATTATGTAAATGATTTACATCGTCCCCTATTATTTGTATGTTATCACCAGTTATTTGATTTGATTGTACAAAAAATTTTGGCATATTTTGATTTCCTTTTTCCTCTCATTAATATTTCATATTATATCAAAAAACAAACATAACTGCAAGGTTATGTCTTAAGTTTTATGTTAAAAATGTTAAAATTACTATAATTCATAGCTATTTCAATAAGATGAGCTTTAAAATATAAATCTATTTTAGGAAAGTGTAATAACTATTCTTTTTATTGATAAATAATATATAGCCATTCTACTATATATGTAGAATGGCTATTACATTTTCTATTAAGCTGATTTTAACTCTAATCTCAATTTATCAGCAATCATTGCTATAAATTCTGAGTTTGTTGGCTTTCCTTTACTTGCAGAAACAGTATAACCAAATATATTCTCTACAACTCCGGGCTCGCCTCTACCCCATGCAACTTCTATTGCATGGCGAATTGCACGTTCTACTCTTGAAGGGGTAGTATGGTATTTTTGTGCAATATCTGGATATAATTGTTTTGTTATCTGATTAATAATATCAATATCATTTACTACCATCATTATAGCTTCTCTCAAATATTGATACCCTTTAATGTGTGCTGGAACACCAACTTCATGAATAACATTTGTAACTAATGCTTCTAAAGATTCCTCGCTTTTTTTGATATTTTGTGGTATTTCTATATATTGTGCTTTTGGCTCTTTTACTATAAAACTTCCTTTATTGCTTGATGGTTGATAATGTTTTATTTCTTTTATTCTTTGTATTAAAATTTCTATATCAAATGGCTTAATTACATAGTATTGAGCTCCAAGTTCAATAGCTTTTTGAGTTATTTTGTCTTGACCAACAGCAGAAAGCATTATACAAATTGGTGGATTTTCCAAGTTCATTGTATTAAGCTTTTCTAATACACCTATACCATCTAAATGAGGCATTATCACATCCAATAATACTACCTGTGGTTTTATTGTAGTTATTATACTTAGAGCTTCTTCACCATCCTTAGCCATACCTACTACTTCGATTTCATCATCCTTTTCCAAATAATCACACAAAGTTTTTGCAAATTCACGATTATCGTCAGAAATTAAAACTGTTATTTTTTCTTTCACGCTTTCGTTCCCCCTTAATAATATATTTTGCTGTATTTCTTTTACATTTTCAATTATAGTCTCATTTCCATTTTTTTGCAATAGTTTTTAATAATTTTTACCATTATTTTCCATACATTATATCTGTTTTTCTACATATTTTCGACATAATATTTTTATATTATGTTTGTCAATTATCTTTTGCTCATTATTTTCTTTTAAACTATTTTCTAATTTTTCATATTGCTTTTCAGACATTTCTAATTTATATAATATATTTTCTAAATATTCAGCATCGATTATTTTTATATTACTTTTTTCACAATAATATTTAAATTTCTCGTTTTCTTGATAAACTATATTCATTTGTATTTCCATTCCTGGCTCTTTTATTATTTTTCCAGCTTTATTAATTGCCTCTATTGCAGTATTAGAATAAGCTCTAATAAGACCCCCCGCTCCAAGTAAAATTCCACCAAAATATCTTGTTACTATAATTAATACATTATTAAGGTAATTTTTTTGTATAGCATTTAAAATAGGTTCTCCAGCTGTTCCAGAAGGTTCTCCATCATCACTACACTTTTGTATAATATTTTTTCCATCTAAAATACTAAATGCAAAACAATTATGTTTTGCATCATAATATCTTTTTTTAATTTCCTTTATTATTTGCTCACATTGTTCTTTATTTTCTACATAAAATATATTTGCTATAAATCTAGACTTTTTTTCTACAAGTTCGGTCATAGCATTTTGTTTTATAGTATAAAATTCCATATTTATTCCTCAATTCATCTACTATTGCTTTTTTGATGCTTTTTTGGATACATCGCTAAAAGCACCCAAATTAATGCATTCCTGCTGTATAACCTGTCGAATATGCTATTTGCAAATTAAATCCACCAGTATATGCATCAACATCTATTATTTCTCCAGCAAAAAATAAACCTTGAACTAATTTAGACTCCATAGTTTTAGGATTTATTTCTTTTATGTTTATTCCCCCTGCAGTAATTATTGCTTCTTCTATTGGTCTAAAACCAGATATTGTTATAGTAAAGTTTTTAAGAATTGATATCAATTGTAATCTTTCTTCTTTAGTAACTTGATTGACTTGTTTTTCAGGATTTATTTTTGATATATTTACTACAATTGGTATCATTTTTTGTGGTAATAAATTATTTAAACTGTTTTTAAATTCTTTATTTTTTTCTTTTTCAAAATCTCTTTGTATTCTTAAATTTAGTTTTTCTTGGTCTAATGCAGGTTTTAAATCTATATTTAACTTTATTTTATTGTTTTTTAATAATTCATTAATGTTTTTGTATCTTAGAAGATGAGCTGATGCACTTAATATTGTTGGTCCAGACACTCCGAAATGTGTAAATAGCATCTCGCCAAAATCTTTGTAAATTACTTTGTTTTTTTCTTCATCTATAAATTTGATAGCTACATTTTTTAAACTAAGTCCTTGTAAACTTTTACAAATTTCTAAAGAAGTTTCTTTAGTAGTTAATGGAACTAATGATGGTTTTATTTGTGTTATTGTATGTCCTAATTTTAAAGCAATATCATATCCGTCACCTGTAGAACCTGTTTGAGGATATGATTTTCCTCCTGTAGCCAAAATTACTTTGTCTGCAAGAAGTGTTTTTGTTTGACCATTTTCATCTATATATACAACTGACTTTACTTTATTATTTTCTTCAACTATTTTAGTTACTCTACAATTAAATTTAATTTTTACCTGGTTATTTTTTAATGCTTTTTCAAATGCATTTAGTACATCTAAAGATTTATCTGATGTAGGGAATATTCTATGTCCTCTTTCCTCTTTTACACTAACTCCATATTGTTTTAGACAATTTATTATGTCTAAATTTGTGAAGTTTTGAAAAGCACTATATAAAAACTTACCATTTCCAGGAACATTTGCTATAAACTCATCCATGTTTAAACTACTGGTTATATTACATCTACCTTTTCCTGTAATTAGTAACTTTCTACCTAACTTGCTGTTTTTTTCTAGTAGAATTACTTCATCTTTATTTTTTCTACTAGATAGAGCCGCAGTCATTCCTGCTGGCCCTCCTCCTATTATTACAACTCTCATTTCACTTTAATTTTCTCCTTTTAGTAATTCTGATACTGCTTTAATTAGCCCTAATTTGCCATAACTATATGTTAAAGCTCCTTGTTGAAATCCTACAAAAGGTGGTCTTAATGGTCCATCACAAGAAAACTCAATTGAAGAACCTTGTGTGAAACTGCCAGATGCCATTATTATTGGATCTTGGTATCCAGGTGTGTCACATGGAACTGGAAGTGAATCTGAATCTATTGGTGAACCTTTTTGTACTCCTTGGCAATATTTTATAAGTTTTTCTCTATTTCCAAATTCTATTGTTTGTACAATATCTACTCTTTCATCATTGAATTTTGGTTCTACTTTATATCCTAAGTTTTCTAATACTTTACTTGTTAGTATTGCAGTTTTTACTGAAGCGCAAACTACTGATGGTGCTAAAAATATCCCTTGTAAAAATTGTTTATTTATTCCTAAAGTAGGTCCTACTCCTTTGCCTTCTCCTGGTACAGTTAGTCTTTCTGCTGCAAGTTCTACTAAATCCTTCCTTCCTGCAATGTAAGCTCCATTTGGAGCAATTCCTCCTCCTAAGTTCTTTATTAGGGAACCTACTATTACATCTGCACCTACTTCTAATGGCTCCTTTTTACCTACAAATTCACAATAACAATTATCTATCATTATTATAACTTCTTTATCTACTTCTCGTATCTTTTTTATGACTTTTTCTACTTTTTCAAGTGATATACTTTTTCTTAAAGCATAACCTTTTGATCTTTGTATTTCTATTAATTTTACTTTTGACTTTTTTAATCTTTCTTGAATTTTATCATAATCAAAGTCATCATTTACCAATTCAATTTGTTCATATTTTACTCCAAAAGATTTTAATGAGCTTTTATTTTCAGTTATTCCTATAACTTCGTCTAAAGTGTCATATGGCTTTCCATTTATGCTAAGCATTGTATCTCCTGGTCTTAAAAATGCAAATAGTGCAACTGTTAACGCATGTGTTCCAGATATAAACTGTGATCTTACAATTGAATCTTCAGCACCTAATACATCTGAAAATACTCTTTCTATTTTTTCTCTCCCTATATCATCATAACCATAACCTGTTGTACTACCAAAGTCTGATTCCTTTACTCCATTTTTTTGAAATGCTTCTAGCACTTTTTTACTATTATAATCACATACTTCATCTGCTAATTGTAGTTGTTTTTGTATCTCTTTTTCTGCTTCATTTACAAGTTTTTCTACATCCCTTTTTTCCATAACTTATTTCTTTCCTTTCTAAAATCACTTGTCTGGTTGAAAAAAATTTTTTTGGGGCCAGCTCCTTTCTTATTCCATATTTGTTATTTCATTAGTATAAATTTGATATATATTACTTACTTCATAATATTCACCTATAAAGTTTGGTTCTATATCTGTTAGTTCATAAGTAGGTTCTTTTATTACATTTCCGCTACTATTTACTACTCCCCATTTTCCATTTTGTTTAACAGCTCCAAAACCATATTCATTTATATTAGTTGTTAAATCATATATATAATCTACAACAGTGTTTCCATTTTTATCCACATATCCCCATTTACCATCTTGCTGTTTTGCATAAATTGTATTATTAGGGAAAATTTCTGTAGCATCTTTTACATTTCCATCTAAGTCTGTATATTGTATATTATTTTCACAAGATACCTCTATATAATCTCCTTTAATGTATATATGAGTATTTTCTTGTGTTATAACTTTTTCTAAGTTTCTATTATAAATATCTGAAATATTAGTTTCAGAATTAATTGCTTGAATTATATTTGTTCCATTGATATTTTGGACAACATTATATTGTATTGGTATTACTGGGGTAGCTGTATCATTTAAAACACCAGATAATTCATTTTGTGATACTATAAAATATTTGTCAAATGCATATTCTATATATGAATATTCACTTGGTATTAAAATATTTTTATTAGCATCAAGAACACCATAATTGTTGTTTCTATCTATTGTTATATAATATTTATTATCCCCAACTGGTTGCATACTCTTATATCCATTACTATCTTGTATTGTTCCGCTTATATCAAATACTAAACGTTCCCCATTTTGTATGGCATTTATATATATTCCCATAAATTCTATACTATCATATTGTATAGGAAGAATCATATTTCCAGATAAATCATATACACCCTGTTTTGCATTTTTTTGTAAAGATAAAATATTATTTGTACTATCATATTCAATATTCTCATAATCATTATCTATAATAGTTTGTCCATTTCTTAATAGCCCTGCAAGTCCATTTTTATAAGCTATTAAATAAACATTTTCATCTTCTTTTATTTCTGTTATTCTTTTTAGATTAGTATACATAGTATCTAATACTTGTTTTCCTTCAGAATTAATGTATCCATATCTGTAACCTTCATCTGTTTTCACACTTATAATATAACCTGCAGAATCATATTTGGTATCTTGAGAGTAATACCCATCTGTTGAAATTGAATTATATTCTGGTTTTACTATTTCATCCCCATTTACATCAATTAAACCATATTTATCTCCTTGTGAAACTTTAAGTATTCCATCTTTATATTCTAGTGTATCTATACTATCATAGATTGCATCAGTTATTTTTCTGCCATTTATATTTAATAATCCATATTTTCCATCTTGTTTATATTTTAAAATTCCTGTTTGATATGAATTTTGAATTGAAGTATTATTATTTGGAATCGCTTGTATGCTATTATAACTTGTATATATTTCTTCTCCTTTTTCATTTAATACCTTAGAACTATAATCTCTTGTATCTGAGTTATAATCATATAAACAAATAAATATTGGCTTTGAAGGATTTGGTATTTGAATATAATCATATTCTGGATCTATTAATATATTTCCTTGTTTATCTATTACTCCAGATTTGCCATCTATTGATGTTATAAAATAATCATATTCTGTTACCTCTTCTATAGATACTTTTTTTCCAATGTTTGAATAAATTGCTATAATTATTGCAACTATCGCAATAATTATAATTACTCCAATGATAATTGACTTTACATTAATTCTATTTCCTTGTCTTTTATTAGGGTTGTCCCTAAGAGTCTTTCTTAAATCTTCATTTCTTTCATTATTGAAATTTGCTTTTCTCCCCATTTTTTCTTTCCTTTCATTTTTAATTATTTTTACTTAAGTTCACATCAAAATAAAATTCCACACCGTTTTCTTTATTTTCAACACCATATTTTGAATTATAATTGTTCATAATAGCTCTAACTAATGATAAGCCTATTCCGCTTCCTCCATCATTTCTGTTTCTTGATTCATCGACTTTATAAAATCTTCCCCAGATTCTATCTAAATTTTCTTCAGAAATATTATTACCAGTATTAAATACACTAATTCTTACATTATTTTTTTCTTTATTTATTACTGTTTTTATTTGAATATACTTTTCTCCAGCTATTTCTTTTGTATTTTTTATAGCATTTGTAAGATAATTTGTAAATGCTTGTTCTATATAGAAGTCATCTGCTAATACTTTTATTTCTTTATCAGTCTCAAATCTTATATCATCTATTTTCTTTTCTTTAAGCATTACATCACATTTTCTTATAACTTCTTTTATTAATTCACATATATCAAATTCATGATTATTAAATTCTCTTTTTCCATACTCAAGTTTCATTAATTCTAATAGTTGTCTTACCAGTTTGTCCATCTTATTTGATTCATCTAAAATAACTTCTGCATAATATTTTCTAGATTCTTCATCTGCATTTACATTTTCTAAGAGTCCTTCTGCATAGCCTTGAATTAATGCAATAGGAGTTTTTAATTCATGAGACACATCAGATATAAATTGTTTTCTCATTTCATCTATTTTAGACTTTTCTTCTATATCTCTTTCAAGTTGATTATTACTACTTCTTAATTGTTTTATAGTAGATTCCAACTTATCTGACATCAGATTTATGCTTTTACCTAACTCATTAATTTCATCATCTGCATCTGTTGGTTGATATTTTTGACTAAAGTCTAATTTTGACATTTTATTTGCTATAACATTTATTTCTAATATTTGGTTTGTAAATTTTTTAGATACATATGAAGCAGCAACTCCAGCAATTACAATAGATATTAACCCGATTATTAATAATAAATTGTTTGAAATTTTAACACTTTCTTCTATTGCAGATATTGGAATTTGTATGTATATTCTATAACCATTATCTAACTGTCCTGTTAATAAAATACAGTTAAGTCCATTTGTTACTACTTTTCTTATAATATAATTATTTTGACTAAATATTGGTGTTTGCTGTTCATCGTCTTGTATATTAAAGTGTGAGGCAATATCATTATTCTGATTTATTGCATTTGTAAAGTTTTCATTTGTAGAAAATAATAGTATTTCATTTTCATTTTCTATCATAATATCAAAATTATTTGATATTGCATCATTCTTTATTTTTCTAAGAACAGCAGGATCATCCTTATTATATAGATTATTTATAGTTTGAAATTCTCTTTTTACAGTATTAATCTTTGACATTGTGTAAAAAGATTCTAATACTATGCTATTCATAACTATTAATAAAGCAATAATTAAAATTGTTACAATACTTAATGTTAAGAATAGTTTCATTCGTATTGATTTAAACTTTTCATTTATTTTTTTCATTTTTGCCTCTTTACTACTTTACTTCAAATTTATATCCTATTCCTCTAATTGTCTCTATATATTTACCTTTTTTCCCTAGTTTTTTTCTTATTTTTTTAATATGACTATCTATTGTTCTTGAATCTCCATAATAGTCATAGTTCCACACATTATTTAAAATTTTATCTCTTGATAATGCTATTCCCTGATTTTCTACTAAATATACTAATAGTTCATATTCTCTAAGACTAAGCTCAATTTCTTTTCCATCAACACTTACAGTTCTTCCTTGCGGATCAATTTTTATACCACCAACATCTTTTATTTCTTTAGGATCTCCTTCAGTTCTTTTTAATAACGCTTCTACTCTTGCTACTAGTATTTTGGGACTAAATGGTTTTGATATGTATTCATCTACTCCAAGTTCAAATCCAAATAATTCATCTTGTTCTTCTCCTCTTGCTGTAAGCATTATAATTGGTACTTTTGAAGTTTGTCTTATTTGCCTTAATACTGACCAGCCATCAAGTTTTGGCATCATTACATCTAATAAAATTAATATTATATTATCTTTATTTGCTTCAAAAACTTTTAAAGCCTCTTCTCCATCTCCTGCTTCTAAGGTATTATAGTTTTTTTGTTTTAAGAAATCTTTAATAAGTTTTCTCATTCTTTCTTCATCATCTACTATAAGAATACTTTCCTTTTCCATACAAACTTTTCCTTTCATAACATATTTAATATTAGTTATTTTAACCTATTTTTGTGTATTTGTTATGTCTTTTTTGCAAAAATTAAGCTTTTTTAGCATTTTTTGTTTCATCTAAATTGTTTATGTATATATTTTGACATGTATTTATTAGATTTACATTTTCTGATTCTAATATTTTTATTAGTTCCAAATTAACTTTATCTTTTAAATATTCATACTCAGTATAATCTGTTTTTAATGTATGAAAATAAATAATTATTCCTAATCCATCTTGTGATATGCTTGAAAAGTGTACTTGCAATGAATCTTCTATAATATCTTCAAACGATTTTAATGAGAATTTAATTTTTTTAATCAGTTTTTCTATTGTTTTTTGAGATGTATCTAATGGTAAATTAAGTGTAACACTATATCTACGTTTATCTAAATTTCCCCAATTTTTTATAGAACTTTCAGATACAACAGAATTTTGAAGTGTTACTATTTCATTATCAGTTGCTTTTAGTTTTGTACTTCTAAATGTTATATCTACTACAGTTCCTGAATAACCTTCTATTTCTATCCAATCTCCAATTTTAAATGGCTTATCCATTAATATTGTAAATCCACCAAGTAAGTTTTTGGCTAAATCTTGTGCAGCTAAAGCTATTACAACACTTGAAATACCAAGACCTGTAATTAATCCTCCTAAATTGTAACCAAGTTCTAGTAAAACTAAATATCCTGCTACAAGATATACTATTACTTTCATTATTTTACTAATGAAACTTGCTACTCTTTCATCTCCATTAAATTTTGTTTTTTCTTGTAGCTTTGCGAATAATTTAGATTTTGGATTAAATATACTTGCAAAACCATTTGCAACACATACAATAATTGCTATTTTATAAAGCTTAACAATAAATTGGTCAATTTGAACTGGTAAATTTAGTATCATTAAACCAATATATATACCTGTAATTCTTATTAAATTTCTTAATGGCTTATAAAAGCCATTAGATTTAATTTTTTCTTTATTTTTTGTTCCTATTTTAAATAATTTTATTATTGCATAACTTACCAAATTGCTTATCATAAAAAACAAGATAACAATTATTATAGCAATAACTATATCTATTATATTTTCTTTATTTATTCCTTTTAATTGGTTAATTATATTATTTATTGTATCCATAAAATTCCTTCTTTTTTATTAATATTCTTCCTTTTCTTCTTTCTTATTCCACTCTACAAATGGGAATTCACAACAAGAATTGCTTAGTTTTATCTCTTGTATTAAATAGTTATGACCCTTAATATAATCTTCTATTTCTGCATCTTTAAATCCACTTTTTTCCGCACTCTCATAGCTTTGTGAATAATAAATTGTTTTTATATTTGCCCAGCAAGCAGCAGCTAAGCACATTGGGCAACTTTTAGCAGTTGTTACTAATATACAATTTTCTAATGACCTTGTTCCTAGTAGTTTGCATGCACTTCTTATAGCATTTATTTCTGCATGTGCAGTTGGGTCATTTGATTTTAATACAGTATTTCTTTCTATAACTAAGATAACATATCTTCCATTATCTTTTTCATAAATTATTCCTGCACCAAAAGGTCCTCCAATTCCTCTTTTTACTCCATCTAAAGCTAACTTTGAAGCTTGCTCATAAACAGTATTTACACAATCCTCTATATTTTCATACTCATTATTTTCTAAATCATAATCAAACATAATAATCATCCTTTT
>CALXJR010000044.1 GCA_944388675.1 uncultured Clostridia bacterium | reverse complement strand
CCTGCATCAGTAGTATATGATGCAATAAAAATAACAAAAGAAAAGAATGCAGATGTATTAATATGTGATACAGCAGGGAGACTACATAATAAGAAATATTTAATGGATGAGCTTATAAAAATTAAAAGAGTTATCGACAAAGAATTACCAAATGCATCAGAGGAAGTATTAATGGTACTTGATGCAACAACAGGACAAAACGCAATTGCACAGGTACAAGCTTTTAAAGAAGCGGTTGATATTACTGGAATAATACTTACGAAATTAGATGGAACAGCAAAAGGCGGAGCCGTAATAGGAATTGTAAATGAAAATAAAGTACCTGTTAAATTCATAGGTGTAGGCGAAAAAATAGACGATATGGAAATATTTAATAGTGAAGATTTTGTAAAAGCTTTAATTTAAGGAGGAATTGTTTTGAATAAAAGTAGTAATGAAAAGAAAAAACAAGAAGTAACAGCCAACGAACAAATAGATAACCAAAAGATTAAAGTTGAAGAAAATAAGAATAATAAAACAGCAGAAAAAAATAAAAAAAGTAAGACTAGAAGAAGAATAGTAATTGCTGTATTTATTTTAGCCTTAATAATTATGTATATAATCGAAAGAGGCGACTATTTAGAAATTAAAGAAATAGGAGAAAACTACATATCAATATTTTGGCAAAATATGCAATATATAGCCATTACTGCAGTAGTTAATTTTCTAGTAGTATTTACAGTAATGTATACAACAACATCAAGAGTAAAACAAGGATTAAAAACATTTTTTGATGATGAAAAGAAACCTATGCCAAAATTACCACAAAAATCAATTTCATTTATTGTGGCAATACTGGTAACAATATTCACATCAGGAATGATATTAGAAAAAGCTTTACCATGTTTTTATAATACACAATTTGTAGCAACAGATCCAGTTTTTGGAATGGATATAGGTTACTTTGTATTCATATGGCCATTCTTAGAACTTATTTTAATGTATGCACTTATTGCAATTGTAGGTTCTACAGTTTATGCAGCGATATACTACTTAATAGTATTTAATATATACTTTGATGGAATAAGTAGAGAATCTGTTAAAAAGAGTAAAATATTAACACAAGTTCTTGCCAATATAAAAGTTTTAGCAATTGTATTTGCAATATTTGTATTATTAGAAACACAAAATATAGGAGTTCAAAAATTCCTAATTTTAAATAATGATGAATCAGAAAATTATTCATTATTTGGTGCAGGAATTACAGAAACAACAATTAGACTATGGGGATATGTTATATTATCTGCTGTTATAGTATTTTCTGTATTTAAGGCAATTAGTAATTTTAAAAAAGGAGAAACTAAAAAAGTTGTTAAATCAATTTTAATTGTACCAGGATATTTAGTATTGTTATTTGTCATAATGATAGGATTTAATCTAATATTTGTAAATTCAAATGAACTAGATAAAGAAAAACAATATATAGAAGCAAATATTAGAAACACGAAAATAGCTTATGGAATAAACATTGATGAAACATTAATAAATGATGAAGGAACAATAACAAGAGATGATATTGCAAACAATTCAGATACAATAACAAATATTCCAATAGTAAGTAAAAATACAGTATTACAAGATTTAGAAGGTTCACAAACAAGTAAAGGTTATTATAGTTTTCCAAAAACACAGGTTGGAGTATATGAAATAGATAACAAACAACAATTGGTATATGTTACTCCAAGAGAAATATCTGGTGCAAATGGTACGTATAACAATAAAACATATGAATATACACATGGTTTTGGTGCAATAATATCATCTGCAACCGAAACAACAGAAACTGGAAATGTAAATCACATTCAAAAATCTTTTGAGCAAACTGATGAAGTTGTTCATATAGAAGAACCAAGAATATATTTTGGATTAGAAACTAACAGCACAGTTGTTACAAATAGTAATAGCAAGAAAGAATTTGATTATCCAACAGCAGATGCATTAAATAATACAGAAACAGTATATGAGGGTGATGCAGGATTAGAAGCTAATTTTTTAGATAGACTAGTTCTTGCAATAAAAGAAAGAGATCCAAAATTAGTTTTCTCAGGGAACATAACAAGTGATAGCAAAATATTAACAAATAGAAATATCATTGAAAGAGCAAAAACAATAATGCCATATTTAACATATGATGAAAATCCATATATGGTAATATCAAATGAAGGAGAATTAATTTGGGTATTAGACGCATATACAACAACAAATAATTATCCTTACTCACAAAGAACAATGTTGGAAAATAATGGAATTACTAAATTTGAAATAAATTATATAAGAAATTCTGTAAAAGTTTTAATAAATGCATATTCCGGAGATGTTACTTTCTACATAACAGATAAAACAGACCCTATTGTTATGGTATATGCAAATATTTATCCAGACTTATTTACAGATGACGCAATTCCAGAAGATATAAGTTCACATTTTGTATATCCAGAATATTTATACAATATACAAGCAAATATTCTTGAAAGATATCATAATGTTCAACCAGATATTTTATATAGAAGTGATGATGTTTGGGACATAGCAACATATAATTCAAGTAGCAGAATGACTTCTACAAGAGGAACAGACATATCACCATATTACACAATGGTAAAAACAACAGATAGCAATTCTTCAAGATTAGGTTTAGTACTTCCTTACACACCATATGAAAAGCAAAACATAACAGCATATTTAGTTGGTTCATGTGATGAAAATGGTAATAATGTATTAAAACTATATAATCTTACAGATGATAGTAATGCAATTGGACCAATGCAATTAGATACGCAACTAGGTCAAGATGAAACAATATCAGAAGAGATTAACAGTTTAAATGTTACAGGAACAAGAATAACAAAAAATATTATAATAGTTCCAATAAATGATAAGCTATTATATGTAGAACCAATATATCAACAATATGTAAATGAAACAGATTCACTTCCTGTTCTTAAAAAAGTTGTTGTGGCATCTGGTAATAAAGTAGCAATAGGAGATACATTTACAGAAGCGCTAAATAACTTAGTTTCTCAAAATGCTGTGGATATAGAAGTTGAAAATACAGATGACATAGATGATTTAATAGAATTAATAATAAGAGCAAATAATAACTTAAAAACATCAACACAAAGCAGTGATTGGGAACAAATAGGAAAAGACACACAAAGATTACAAGATTTAGTAGATAGATTAGAACAATTACAAGCAGAAGTAAAAGAGCAAGAAGCGGAAAATCAAGAAATACAAAATGAAACAATAGAATCAAATATGGTTGAGAATATAGAAAATACTATTGATTAATATATTAAAAATAAACAGTATATAAAATAAAAAAAATTCCATCCTAAATAGTAGGTTTTAATAGAACCGTAATGATAGGGTGGAATTTTTATGAGAAAAAACAAAAAAACTATAAGCAATAAGCTTAATATAGAAGATAAGAGTAATAAAATAAAGAAATTTATTAAAGTAGTAAATACTAAAAAAATAAGTAAAGTAAAAATTGAAGAAAAAGTATTAGAACAATTAAATAACTTAAACCATACATTAAACAAAAATAAAATATTAGATTTAATTGAACTTACAGGAGACACAAAAAAATTTTTATTTAGAAATTTTACATCAGGAATAGTAAAAGGAATGGGAGTAGGTATAGGAGTTACAATAATTACAGCAATAATAATATATATTTTACAAAAAATAATAAAACTAAACATTCCAATAATAAGCAAATACATTTCTGACATAGTAGAAATAGTACAGAATAGTAAATAACCTGTTTTTGGGGACACCTTCCAAAAACAGGAATGTCTTAAAACTTGCATTACAAGTGCTTTACACTTATTTGACATATCTATAAAACAGGAAAAATTAAGCTGTTTTTGGAAGGTGTCCCCAAAAACAGCAAAATTTTTAAAAGTTAAAATTGATTAATGAAAAAATGTATAGTATAATGTAGCTGTTAATATTTATAAGATAGAAATAGTAAAAGGAGTATAGAAATGAATTTACCAAATAAATTAACAGTTTTTAGAATAATTTTGGTTCCAGTAATGGTTATTATATCATTTTTTGATATACCAGGAAGTGTGTTAGGAGTGCCAACAACAATGATTGTGCTAGATTTGATTTTTATAATAGCATCTATAACAGATAAATTAGATGGATATTTAGCACGTTCAAGAAATCAAGTTACTACATTTGGTAAATTTTTAGATCCAATTGCAGATAAAATTTTAGTTTTAGCAGCTATGATAATGTTTGTTGAAATGAATAAATTACCAGCATGGATTCCTATAATTGTTATATTTAGGGAATTTGCTGTATCTGGATACAGATTAATTGCAGTTCAGAATAAAGGAAAAGTAGTTGCAGCAAGCATTTGGGGCAAATTAAAAACAGTAACACAGATGATTGCAATTATATTAATGTTTTTAGATAATAATTCTTATGGAGCAATTTTTACAGGAAGTTTAACAGGCTTTGCATTTGTATTAAATTTAATTACAACATTGCTTATGACAATTTCTGTAATTGCAACCATCTTCTCAGGTTATGAATATTTAAAAGATG
Organism: uncultured Clostridia bacterium; assembly: GCA_944388675.1. Lineage (GTDB taxonomy): Bacteria > Bacillota > Clostridia > TANB77 > CAG-508 > CAG-245. The sequence continues at coordinate 6,795 of CALXJR010000044.1, read as the reverse complement.
GCAAAGAGTTTTTTAAAGATTGCTAAGAAACAATTTATTTACATATTAAAATTATTTAAATTTTTTAAATTAACGGTTATTGTACAGCTAAAAAATTGATATTTTTTGAAAGTTAACTTAAATTTGTAAACAAAAGTTGAAATTACAGAAAGGAGAAATATTTAGCATCAAAAGCTAAATTGATAAAACTATGAACAAAGAGCAAGCTAAAAAAGAAATAGATGAATTAAGAAAAAAGTTAGAATATTATGCAAATTTATATTATGACATGGACAATCCAGCAATTTCTGATTATGATTATGATATGATGATGAATAAATTAAAAGCTTTGGAAAAAGAATTTCCAGAGCTTATTACAAAGGATTCATTAACACAAAAAGTTGGTGGCCATGTAAAGGAAGGTTTTAAAGAGGTAACTCATGAAGTTCCACTTCAAAGTCTTCAAGATGTTTTTTCGTATGATGAACTTAGAGAATTTGATGAAAGAGTAAAAAAAGTAGCTTTAGAAAATAATGAAGAATTAAAGTATGTTGTAGAAACTAAAATAGATGGATTATCTTCAGCTCTAAAATATGAAAATGGAATTTTAGTTCAAGGTGCTACAAGGGGTAATGGTCTAGTTGGTGAAGATGTTACAGAAAATATGAAAACTATAAAACATGTGCCAAAAGAGTTAAAAGAAAAGATAAATATAACTGTACGTGGAGAAGTGTTTATTGGAACTAAAGAGTTCGAAAAAATGAATGAAGAAAGGGAAATTTTAGATGAGCCTTTATTTGCAAATGCTAGAAATGCAGCAGCAGGTTCTTTAAGACAATTAGATTCAAAAATTACAGCTTCAAGACCATTAGATATTTTCATATTTAATGTACAAAAATATGATGAAAAAACATTTGATGCTGAAAATTCTCACTTTGTAGAATTAAATAAATTAGAAAAGTTAGGCTTTAATGTAGTTCCAGTAAGAACACTATGTAACAATATTGATGAAGCAATAGAAGCTATAAAGAAAATAGGAGAAGATAGAGAAAAATTATCTTTTGGAATTGATGGTGCTGTTGTAAAAGTTGATAATCTAAGATTAAGAGAAATATTAGGAACAACATATAAAGTTCCAAAGTGGGCAATAGCATATAAATATCCACCAGAAAGAAAAGAAACAAAACTATTAGATATAGTTTGCCAAGTTGGAAGAACTGGTGCTATTACTCCTACTGCAATACTAGAGCCAGTTAAAGTTGCAGGCTCTACAATTTCTAAAACTACACTTCATAATGAGGATTTTATAAAAGAAAAAGGACTAAAAATTGGAGATACTGTAGTAATTCAAAAACAAGGTGATGTTATTCCAGAAGTTGTAGATGTAATAAAGAGCAAAAGAACTGGAAAAGAAAAAGATTTTGTAATGCCAACAGTTTGTCCTGTGTGTGGTGCTCCTGTTGTAAGAGAGGAAGGAGAAGCAGTAGCTCGTTGTATTGGAATAGAATGTAGTGCAAAGATATTAAGAAATTTAGCACACTTTGTTTCAAAAGAAGGAATGAACATAGAGGGGCTTGGAATAAAAATACTAGAACAACTAGTTGATAAAGGATTTGTAAAAAATATTGCAGACATATATACTTTAACAGTTGATGATGTTGCATCATTAAAAAAGAATGGTAGAAAATTTGCACAAAATGTTATTGATGCAATAAATAGAAGTAAGGACAATGATTTATATCAATTAGTTACAGCTTTAGGAATAAGACATATAGGAGTAAAATCTGCAAAAGGTTTAACAAAGAAATATAATTCAATAGATAAAATTGCAAATGCAAGTTTAGAAGAACTTGCTATGACTCCAGATGTAGGTCTAATTACAGCACAAAGTATTTATGAATTTTTTAGACAGCCTCAAACAATAGATTTAATTGAAAAATTAAAACAAGCAGGTGTAAATACAGTTGCAAAAGAAAATGTAAATAATAATGATGACCGATTTTTTGGAAAAACATTTGTATTAACAGGCTCGCTTGAAAATTATACAAGAGATGAAGCAAGTGATATAATAGAAAGCTTTGGAGGAAAGGTTTCAGGTTCAGTTTCTAAAAAGACAAGTTATGTATTAGCAGGAGAAGAAGCTGGCTCTAAACTAACAAAAGCACAAGAATTAGGAATACCAATAATTACAGAGCAAGAGTTTAATCAAATGATAGAAAAATAACAAATAAAATTGCATAAAAAAATATTAAAGAAGGGAGAAGTTATAGAAAAATTATGGATGGCAAATATACATTTAAAAGGATGAAAGAAGAACTAGATAATGGTTATGTAATATTTTTTACATATGTAAGAAATAGATATCAATTATTCAAAACTTCAGATGATAGCTATACACAACAGTTATTAACTGACAATCCTAAAAATCCACTGCCTAGACTTTCAATAATTACACATAAGAGATTAAAAGAAATCTATCCTTTTATGGAAAATATAGAATATAAAGTATCAGAGTTGTAGAAAGGTCGGAGAAAAATGTATACATTAGATGATGTAAAAGAACATGCATCAGATAGGGAATATGTAGAAAAGGCAATTGAAGAAGATGCTTTATTATTAGATGGTGCATCTGATGAATTAAAAGATGATAAAGAACTTGTAATGAAAGCCGTATCAAAAGATGGTGGAGCACTTGAATTTGCATCAGATAGGCTAAAAGCAGATAGAGAAATATTAATGCAAGCTGTAGAGAAAAAAGGCTGGGTATTATGTTATGCGAGTGAAAAATTGAAAGGTGACAAAGAGTTAGTACAAAAAGCAGCAAAAACTGATGGACAGGTATTATATTATGCAAGTCAAAAATTAAGAGATGATTATGATGTGGTAATGGAAGCTGTAAAAAGTAAGGGAATAATTGTAAAATATGCAAGTAAAAGATTAAGGTCTGATAAAACAATTGCAATAGAAGCAATAAAACAAGACAAAAGAGCATATGACTTCATAGTGCCAGAATTAAGAGAAGACCCAGAATTAAAAGAATTAGCAGGAAAATAAAATCACAAATTGCCCATTAGTGACGTCACTTTTGGGGCAAAATTACAAAATAAAAAATAAAAAGTTGATATATTTTGAAAATTTAGAGGTTTCGCGTAGTCTTGAAGCGAAGGGCGACTAACCCGAAACCGATAAAATTTGAAAAAATATATCAACTTTTTAATGTAAATGAATTTTTTATCCCATAATGGCCATCCCTAATAGGCGATTAATGATTAAAATTTTGTGGGTTAGCATATATTGTTTTATTATTTGTATAAATTACCATTCCTGGTTTTGCACCATTTGGTTTCTTTACATATTTTACAAATGTATAATCAACAGGGACATTTTGTGACATTCTAGCTTTGCTGTAATATGCTGCAAGGCATGCACACTTATATAATGTAGATTCTGGTATATTTATATCTGTAATGTCTAATTTAGAAGAATTGTATGATTCATTATCTGTTTTTAATATTACATGTGAGCCATGAATGTCTTTGGTATGAAACCAAATATCAGAATTTTGGGCAATTCTACAAGTTAAATAATCATTTTGTTTATTATTTTTACCAACTAATACAGTGTAACCATCTATAGTGTATTTAGCAGGTAAAAGACTAGAAGTTTCTTTTACAGATTTATTGTTAGAACTATCTATATGATTGTTTACAGTATTTGAATTTTGTCCTGCAAGTAGATTATCACAAATTTCAGAATATATATTATCAATATCAGTAATATCTTTTGCTGTGCTTATTTCATAAACAATACTATCTAAATATCTTAACTCTTCTTCTGCAAGTTCTTTATGTTTTCTGACAATTCCAATTGTATTCTGTAATTTTCTATATTTCTTAAAATACATTTTAGCATTTTTAGAAGGAGACATTGTATTATCTAAAGGAATTTCAATTAAATTATTATTATCATAATAATTTTCTACAACAATTTTATCTTGAGGGTAATCAGGTATTCTATATAAATTTGCAGTAATTAATTCACCATATAATTTATATAAATTAGTATTATTACATTCTTTAATCTTTTCATTAATAACTTCAATTTTATTTTTTATTCTAGTTACTTGATTTAAAACAATTTTTAAAACATTATTTCTATAAGATTTAAACCTTTCACTATTTTCTTTTTCATAATAGAAATCATCAATAAAAAAATTGATAGACAAATTCTCATAATATTTATTATCTGACAAATATAAATAGTAATCTTTTTTATCGCCAGATACAAGTTTAATATCAACACTTTTGCTATTAGTATATAAAAATTTAGAGTTAAGAATATTTGATAAATCTTTTAAATAATTATATATTTTCTCTAAATCAGTATTAGATGTTGAAGAATCTTCAATTTGTAAATGTTCTAATAAATGAGATAGATTATTTTTCCCTAAACCATTAAAGTTTTTTGATATAGATGAACTTATAGAAAACTTATCTGTTATTTTTAAGCTATTATAAAAATTTTCAAAACTATTAATCTTACAAAAATCTAATTTGTTACTAACAATATCTGTATACTTACTACCAGGAAAAATATCTCTTGTAGAATTATCAAATTTGTTAAGATGACGTAGGGCATCTATAACATTTCTATTTTCATTTAATAAAATAACATTACTATGTTTTCCCATAAGCTCTACAACTAAAGTCTTAGTAATTAAATCATTTAATTCATTGTGACAATCTATTTCTATAAAAACAATTCTCTCAAAGGAATTTGTATAAATATTTCTAATAATACCACCAACCAAATGCTTTCTAAGAACCATACAAAAATTTAAAGCATTTTGAGGATTAGCCTTAGAATAAGTTGTTAAATTAATTCTATAATAATTAGAATCTATTGAAATATTTAATGCATAAAGTTTTCCTCCTGAGTAAATACTTAAAATAACTTCGTTTTTATTTGGCTCAAAAATTTTGTTTATTTTACCATTTATTAAACAGTTATTAAGTTCAGAAACCACAGCTTTTGTAACAAAACCGTCAAACGCCATATTAAAAATCACCTTTCTTAAAACAAGTTAATGGAATTATAACTTAAATTAAAAGTTTTATCAAGCTGTTTTTGGGGACACCTTCCGAAAACAGCTTCTTTTTTATAATATAAGTTAATTCTTGGAGACTTTTTAAAAGTACTTTTTTAGAAGAATTGTGTCAATAAAACTGCATGGCTGCTGTAATAAATTTAACATAATTAGATTTTATAAAAAATCTTTTACCAAGAAGCTGTTTTCGGAAGGTGTCCCCAAAAACACCCTAAATCATCATAAATAATCATAAAAAAGTATTGACATTACTAGAATTAGTGGAATATAATACATTCTAAATAAGAGCAACTTTAGGAGGAACTTTCTATAAAATGATTAATAATGCAAAATATGAAAAAATGTCTGATGATGAATTAATAGATGAAATAAGAAAAGATGATAAATCAGCTTTGGATTTTCTAATCTGCAGATATAAAGATATGGTTAATTCAAAGGTTAACAAATATTTTATTGTTGGAGCTGAAAAGGAAGATATTGTTCAAGAAGGTTTAATTGGATTATTTAAAGCAATAAAGGATTATAAAAAGGACAAGCAAAATTCTTTTAAATCTTTTGCTAATTTGTGTGTTGAAAGGCAATTAATTACAGCAATAAAATCATCTAATAGACAAAAACATATGCCACTTAATTCATATTTATCGTTAAATATGAGTGCATATGATAATGATGATGGAAATTCAGACACACAGATTATGGAAGTTTTAAATACAAATTTTGTAGAAGATCCATTAGATACATTAACCAAGAAAGAATATTTTTCAAATGTAGAAAATGTGATAGATACACATTTAAGTGATTTTGAAAAAAAGGTTTTAAGTCGATATATACAAGGAGAATCATATATTAAGATTGCAGAAAAATTAGATGCTCCTGTAAAATCTGTAGATAATGCAATACAAAGGATTAGAAAGAAAACTGCTAAGAGTTTAAGTATGGATAATAATTAAAAGAGAGATTAATAAATCTCTCTTAAGATATGCTTTCATAGCTCAGTAGGTAGAGCGCAGCCTTGGTAAGGCTGAGGTCACCAGTTCGATTCTGGTTGGAAGCTCCAAATTAGAAAATCTCGTAATTATGGACAAATGAATAATTGCGAGATTTTATATATTACTATTTAATGCAAGTTTAATGCAACTGACCCAAATACATATTTACAAATAACATAAAATTGTGCTAGAATTGTGCACAGAGGTGAAATAAATGGACTACAGAATTAATCGTAGAACTGGTGATAAAATAAGTGTTATAGGACTTGGTGCAAGTTCAATATCACAATCAAGCGAGACTGAAGCAATAGAGACTTTAAAATTAGCTTTTGATAATGGAATAAATTATTTTGATTTAGCAGCAGGTGACGGAACTTGTTTTAAATATTATGGAAAAGCTTTTAAAGATGTAAGAGACAAAGTAATATATCAAATACATTTTGGTGCAAATTATGAAACAGGGAATTATGGTTGGACAACTAATTTAGATAAAATAAAAAAATCTATAAAATGGCAATTAGAAGAATTACAAACAGATTATATAAATTATGGTTTTATACATTGTTTAGATGAAGAAAACGATTGGAAAAACTATGTCGCAAATGGTGTTTTAGACTATATTAAAGAATTAAAGGAAAAAGGAGTAGTAAAACATATAGGAATTTCTTCACATACTCCAAGTTTAGTACAAAAAGCATTAGATACAAATTTAATAGATAT